>NZ_JBNCKS010000022.1:87750-101045 GCF_049841635.1 Micromonospora sp. DT44
GTGTCGATCGGCTCGATCGGCGTGGTGTCGACCCGCTCGGCCGACGTGGTGTCGACCGGTGCTGCGGCGGTGGGCTCGTCCGACGAGGTGTCGGTGCTGTCGTCCAGCGGCTGGCGCGGGGCGACCACCGTCGCCGGGGCGGGCTGCTCGTCGACCGTGCCCGGCTCGTCGACCGTGTCGGTCCGGTCGTCGGCCGGAACGGTCGGCGGGGCTTCGGTGAGGGCCATGTCGCCGGGGTCGACGGCGTACGGCGCGGAATCGTCCGACGTGGTCACGGCAGCCGGCGCGCTGACCGTGTCGACCGGGGTCGGCTCGTCGGCGACCGCCACGGGAGCGGGGTCGATGGTCGCCGCCGCCCCGGCCTCGTCGGTCGTGGCCGGTGGCTCCGGGCTGGTGACCACGGCCAGACCGGCGACGGGTTCACCGTCCACGATGGGCCGTGCGGCGGCCCCCGCGCCCTGCCGGCCGCGCAGTAACCATCCGGCGGCCAGGCCCAGCAACACCGCCACGACCACTATCAGCGAGTGTCCGATAGACCACTCCACGGCGAACCTCCCTCTCACCTCATCGAGAAAGTCACGAGAAAAACTCGCCGCAGCTTCGCACACGCGATCGGACGACGACAGACAGGTCCGGTCGTACGGCGCGCGTCGACGTCCACCACCTCGTGGGGTGCCCGACGGGTGACGCAGCGTCGCGCCCACCACGTCCGCCGCCGCGCCACGACCAGCGCCGACGTCGCGACCGGTGCCCGCCGGGCACGAGGCGACCCGGGTACGACGCTCGCACGTCGTACCCGGGTCGGTGGTCGCCGCGGTCAGTCCTCGTCGCCCTCGTAGGTGTGGAAGTCGTCGACGAAACGGCGTCGCAGTGGGGGCACCCGACTGGTCACTCCGAAGTAGCCGCGCGCGCCGAGCAGGGCGAGACGGCCGACCACGGGGCGGTACATCCGGTCCTCGCCGTTGGTGCCGCTGCGGTTCAGTGATTCGGCGACCCGTGCGAAGCCGTACGGCACCATGGCGGCTTCGTAGTCCGCCACGGCCTGCACGAGCGTCTTGTCCCCGGCGGCGGCGCTGGTGAGGTGCTGGCAGAGCAGGCGGGCGTCGCGCAGCGCGGTGTTCGCCCCCACCCCGCGCCCGGGGGTCATCGTGTGGATGGCGTCCCCGAGCAGGGTGACGGTGCTGCTCTTCCAGGGTGGCGTCGGCTCGGACGTGCTCACCCTGATCGGCAGGACACTGCCCGGATCGCTGATCCGCAACAGTTCCCGCAGGTCCGGGTGCCAGTTCGGGGTCAGGTCCAGCGCGACCCGCTTCAGGTCCTCGCCCCGGCGTTCCAGGACGTCGGACGGGAACCGACGGGCGGTGCTCCAGATGATGAGGTTGATGTAGTCGGCGCTGGTGTGCTCGGACAGGCCGGACCAGGCCCGCAGCAGGGCGGCGTCGTCGTCACCGACGCCGGGCTTGATCGTCCGGTTCGCGTCCCACTTGAACTCCATCACGTGCAGCACGCCCATCGTGCCGCCGGCGCCGAAGATCAGCGAGATGCCCTTGGCGACGCGCTCGGGCACGAGACCGCGGGTCTGCGCGGTCAGCGGGATGCGCGTGGCGATGTTGATCGTCCCGGCATCCCGGATGACCGCGTGCGGCAGGTACTGGCGGCGTACCGCCGAGTGCGTGCCGTCCGCCGCCACCAGCAGGTCGCCGGTGGCGGTGGTCCCGTCGGCGAAGTGGGCGGTGACCGTGCCGTCGTCGTGCTGCTCGTACCGGACGAAGGTCTTGTCGAAGTGCACCACGTCGGCCAGGCCGGTCAACAGCACCTGGCGCAGCACCATCCGGGCCACCGAGTGTTCCGTCTGCACGGGATCGACGGCCGGCCGCAGCTCGAACGACGCGGTCTCCCGCAGCCGCTGTGTGACGACGTTGAAGTAGCTCGGCGCCCGGGCGCAGGTCGCCAGGAACGTGGCGAACAGTTGAGGTGGCAGGCAGTCGCGCAGTGCCCGGCTGCCGGTGGGACCGATGCCTACGCGGTATCCGAGCAGCCCTTCTCCGCTGTGCCGGTGCCGCTCGTAGACGGCGACGCTGATGCCGGCGCGGCGCAGCCCGTGCGCCAGGCACAGGCCGCCGGTGCCGGCGCCGATGACCAGGACGTGCGGTTCCGTGGTGGACATGTCAGCCGGCCGGGTGGGGCGCCGCCACGTCGGCCGCGTCCCAGCGGTAGAAGCACTCGGCGATGGCGTCCTTCGGGGAGCGCCAGGTCGACAGGTACGGCGAGGTGTGCGCCGCGAGCCTTTCGTTGACCTGCTGGAACAGCGGATGGTTACGGGCGGCGGCGAGGGCGCCCGGATTGACGTCCGAGGTCTCGATGAGGTGCACGAACACGTCGTGCAGGCCGTACAGGGACCGGTGCGTGACGCCGGTGAGGCCGGGCAGTTCGGTGGCGTCGGACTCGGCGAAGATCTGCGCGACCCGCCCCTCCGCGCCTGGGATGATCCGGCTGACGATCAGTAGACGACTCATGGGACCCCTTCCGCCGGTGGCCGATCCCGACCCGCAGGCCGGTGGTCACGTGCTCGATGCGGTCACCGTGCCGCAGGCCGTGTCACGTCACCGTCACGTGCGCCGACCGGCCGGTGACGGCCGTACGGCGGTGTCCCGGCCGACGACGGGGCGGGTGGCCGCCCGGATCGGGGCGAGCGTGTCGTCGAGCAGGGCGCTCATCGCCGGGCTGGGTTCGAGGCGCAGCTCGCGGCGCAGCAGGTCCCGGTAGACGTAGAAGGCGTGCACGGCCTCGAAGGCGTTGCCCTCCGCGAGGTGGATGCGGACCACCAGCCGGTGCGGTGTCTCGCGCAGCGGTTCGGCGGCCATCGCCTCCAACGCGGCCTCCAACGCCTCGCCGTGCCGCCCCGCGGCGAGGTGCTGGGCGGACACCTGCTCCAGCATGTGCAGACGCAGTTGCCGCAGCCGTTCCCGGTCCAGCAACACCCAGTCGTCGTACCAGCCGGGCAGCAGGTCGTGCCGGCCGGCGGCGAGGGCCCCAGCGGTGGTCCGCGGATCGTCCCCGTTGCGGACGCGCTCGGCCGTCCCGACGAGGTCGTCCACGTCGAGGCGGACGGCCGGGGCCAGCCGGACGGTGTCGCCGGCCACGACCATCGGGCAGCACGGGTCCTGCCTCAGCCGCCACAGCGCGGTCCGCAGCGACGACAGCGCCCGCTCCTCGGACACGTCGGGCCAGAGCAGCCCGGCGAGCTGGCTGCGGGTGGCGCCGGGGCGCAGTCCGATCAGGGCGATCACCCGTTGCAGTCCGCGCGGCACCACGATGTGCGCGGTGGCGTGCAGGAGGCGGAAGCCGCCGAGCAGGTGCAGCGCGAGGTCGCCCTCGCCGGGACCCTCGTCGGTCGGCACGGACGGATCAGCGGCCACGGCGGCACCCCCTGTGGAACGCTCGTCCCGACTGTCTGCTGTGCCCCGGATCGGCTGCCCGCGTCGCCACCGTCGGCTCCGTCGATGGAAATCCGACCACGGCTGTCCAGGCGCGGCGCCACCCGCCGGAGCCGCCGGGCTGACCACCGTGAAGATTATCAATTACGGTCACGGTGAGTCAACGGCCACGTTGGCCCAATCTCGCCCATGAAATCAGTTCTGAACTGCAGAAACGTCGATCATTCGAGGCGTGCTGCACATGGGACGCATAGCTCATACACAGGTTGCGTCAACGCAGCGTCACCGTTGGGCGTCGCCGGTCGATCCGTCGCGGTGACGCCGCCGTGACGACGACTGCCGCATCGTGGCGGCAGTCGTCCAGCGCGTCCCCGGGGCTCATCCGGCCGACCCGGACGCCGTGGGGGGAGGCCCAGCCATGGACCGATCGCTGATCATCGCGAAGGTCGTACCGACCGCGCAGGAGCAGGTCGCCGAAATCTTCGCCGAGTCGGACGCGACCGAGCTGCCGCGCCTGGTCGGCGTCCGGCACCGCGCGCTGTACCGGCTGCACGACCTCTACGTGCACCTGCTCGAGACCGAGCAGCCGGCGCAGCCGGCGGTGGAGGCCGCCCGGGGCCATCCCGAGTTCATCCGGGTCAGCGACCGGCTCCGGCCGTACGTCTCGCCGTACCTGCCGACCTGGCGCTCCCCGCGTGACGCGATGGCGCGCTGCTTCTACCGGTTCGACGCCCCGGACGCCGGAGGGCGCTCGTGACCGCCGCCGCGGGGCAGGAGGAGCAACTCTGGTCCCGCTGCGCCGGCTGCGCGAGCCTGCTCTACCGCAAGCGGCTACGCCGCAACCTGGACGTGTGCCCGGAGTGCGGTGAGCACTCCCGCCTCGGCGCGCCGGAGCGGCTGCGGCAGCTCGTCGACCCGGGCTCCCTGCGCCTGCTGCCCGACCGGCTACCCGAGGCGGACCCGCTGAACTTCGTCGACGTGCTCCCGTACCCGCACCGGCTCACCGCCGCGCGGGCCGCCACCGGCCTGTCCGAGGCTGTTCTCTGTGGCACCGCCATGATCGGTGGGCACCCGGCCGCCCTGGCGGTGATGGACTTCCGTTTCCTCGGCGGCAGCCTCGGCGCCGCGGTGGGCGAGCTGATCACCCGTACCGCCGAGCGGGCGCTCGACGACCGGGTGCCGCTCATCCTGGTCACCGCGTCCGGCGGCGCACGGATGCAGGAGGGCGCCCTGTCGCTGATGCAGATGGCCACGGTCAGCCAGGCGATCGCCGCCCTGCGCGAGGCGGGCCTGCTCACCGTCAGCGTGCTCACCGACCCGACCTACGGCGGCGTGGCGGCGTCCTTCGCCACCAACACCGACCTGGTGCTCGCCGAGAGCGGCGCCCGGATGGGCTTCGCCGGTCCACGGGTGATCCGCCAGGTCACCGGTCGGGCACTGCCGGAGGGGTTCCAGACCGCCGACTTCCTGCTGCGCCACGGGCAGGTCGACATGGTGGTGCAGCGCCGGTCGCTGCGTGGTCGGCTGGCGGCGCTGCTGGCTGCGGCCCGCGCGGGCCGTCCGGCGCGGTCGTCCGTACCCCGTCAGGAGCCGGCGCGACACCACGAGCGTCTGGCGGACGCGGTCCCGCCGGCGGTGGCCGACGGGCAGCGACCGCCCACGGCGGCGGCCGACGACGACACGCAGCCGGCGGTACGCGACGCGTGGGACACCGTGCGCACGGCCCGCCACCCCGGCCGACCCACCACCCTGGACTACCTGGACTCGGTCTTCGACGGGTTCGTCGAGTTGCACGGCGACCGGCTCGGCGGGGACTGCCCGGCCATCGTGGGCGGGATCGCCCGGCTGGCCGGGCGGCACGTGATGGTGATCGGCCACCAGAAGGGGCACACCACCGCCGACCTGGTCGCCCGCAACTTCGGCATGGCCAGCCCGGCCGGGCACCGCAAGGCGTTGCGGCTGATGCGTCTCGCCGCACGACTCGGCCTGCCGGTGGTCACCCTCGTCGACACGCCCGGCGCGGACCCCGGGATCAGCGCCGAGGAGCAGGGGCAGGCGGCGGCGATCGCGGAGAACATCCTCACCCTCACCGTGCTGCCGACTCCCGTCGTCACGGTGATCACCGGCGAGGGCGGCAGCGGCGGCGCGCTGGCCCTCGGCGTCGCCGACCGGGTGCTGATGCTCCAACACGCCGTCTACTCGGTGATCAGCCCGGAGGGCTGCGCCGCCATCCTCTGGCCGGACCGCTCCGCCGCCCCGCAGGCGGCTCGCGCGCTGCGGCTGACCGCGCCCGACCTGTGTCGGCTCGGCGTCGTCGACGAGATCGTCCCCGAGCCGGCGACGGCCGCCCACGACGACCCGGCCGAGACCGCCCGGCGGCTGCGCGCCGCCCTGCTGGCCAATCTGGTGCCGCTGCTGGACGTGCCGCCCGCGATGCTGGTCCGCCTGCGACGGCAGCGCTTCCGTCGGTTCGGCGCCAGCCGCGCCGGCACCCAGGTGGGTGCCCGATGACGGCCGGCGCGACGGTGTCCACCGCCGATGGCCCGAACGGCCGGGCGGACGTCGACGGGCGCCTCCCGGCGGACGGATCCCAGGGATCCGACACGGACGGCGAGGAGGTGCTGGCGGGGCTACGCCGACAGGCCCGGCACCTGCTCGCCGAGCTGGCCGGGCCGGTACGCCGGATCCGGCTGCGCAGCGGGGCGACCGTGCTCGAGATCGAGTGGCATCCGGACGAGCCGGCCGGTGGCTCGGGCGTACCTCCGGCCCTGCCGTCGGCCGCCGCCACGCCGCCGCCGACCGCGGCCGGTCCGCCGGCCGCGCTGATCCGCCCCCCGGTTCCCGGACGCGCTGCGGTCCGGGCGCCCATCGTCGGCACGTTCTTCCGCGCGCCGGAGCCGGGCGCGCGGCCGTTCGTCGCGGTCGGCGACCTGGTCCGCCCCGGTCAGCCGGTGGCGATCGTCGAGGCGATGAAGTTGATGAACGAGGTGAGCGCCGACCGGGCCGGCCGGGTCGTCGCGATCCTCGTCGAGGACGGTCAGCCGGTGGAGTACGACCAGCCACTGGTCGAGCTGGATCCGGCCTGACGGCGGGGGTGGCCATGTTCGAGACCGTCCTGATCGCCAACCGGGGCGAGATCGCCCTGCGGGTGCTGCGGGCCTGCCGGGAACTCGGCATCCGTACGGCGGTCGTCTACTCCGCCGCCGACGCGGACTCCGCAGCCGTCCGCCTCGCCGACCAGGCCGTCCGGATCGGACCGGCGTCCAGCCGGCGCAGCTACCTCAACGCCGCCGCGATCGTGGAGGCCGCCCGCCAGGTGGGCGCGCAGGCCGTCCACCCCGGGTACGGGTTCCTCTCCGAGGACGCCGACTTCGCCGAGATCTGCGCGGACAACGGGCTGACGTTCATCGGCCCACCGCCGGCGGTGATGGCGGCGCTGGCCGACAAGTCCTCGGCCCGGGCCCTGATGAGCGGGGCCGGACTGCCGCTGCCGGCGGGCAGCGTCGCGCCGGTGGCCACCGCCGCGGCGGCGGCCGAGGTCGCCGACGCGGTCGGCTACCCGGTGATCGTGAAGGCCGCTGCCGGGGGCGGCGGCCGGGGGATGACCGTGGTGCGCCGTCCGGCCGAGCTGGCCCGGGCGTACGCGCGGACGCGGGCCGCCGCCCAGGCCGCCTTCGGCGACGACCGGGTGTACGTCGAGCGCTACCTCACCGAGGCCCGGCACGTCGAGGTGCAGGTGCTCTGCGACGCCCACGGCAACGGCGTGCACCTGGGCACCCGCGACTGCTCGGTGCAGCGCCGGCACCAGAAACTCGTCGAGGAGGCCCCCGCCCCGGCGCTGTCCGCCGCGACGCTCGACTCCATCGCCGAGACCGCGCTGCGGGGCGCGCTGGAGGTGGGCTTCGTCGGCGCCGGCACGCTGGAGTTCCTGGTCGACGCCGAGGAACGCTTCCACTTCCTGGAGATCAACTGTCGGATCCAGGTGGAGCACCCCGTCACCGAGATGGTCACCGGGATCGACCTGGTGCACGAGCAACTGCACATCGCGGCCGGTGTGCCGCTGCGGTGGCGGCAGGAGGAGATACGCCTGCGCGGCGTCTCCGTGGAGTGCCGCGTGAACACCGAGGACCCGTCGCGCGGCTTCGCCCCCACCCCCGGACGGCTCGAGCGGTTCACCCCGCCGGGCGGCCCGTTCACCCGGGTGGACACCCACGCCCGCGCCGGTTACCTGGTCGGCCCCTGGTACGACTCCCTGCTGGCCAAGGTCGTGGTCTGGGCGCCCGACCGGGAGTCGGCGCTCAACCGGCTGGAACGCGCCCTGGACGAGTTCGACATCGCCGGTCCGGGCGTGCACACCACCATCCCGTTCGTCCGGCGGGTGCTCGACGACGCCGGGTTCCGCAAGGGCCGGTACACCACCGGCCTCGTCGACCGCCTGCTCGCCGCGCCCGCGTCGCGGCCGGCGGCCACCCCCACACCCCGCGCCGCGCCCGCCGCGGAGCCCGACGTAACCCACAGGAGGACCCGATGACCGTCACCCATGGTCGCCCGATGACCGCCGAGATCACCGACATCCTGGTGGCGCACTGCGGCCTGGACGCCGAGGCCGCGGCCCGCGCGCCCGCCGCGTCGCTGGAGGAACTCGGCATGGACTCGCTCGCCCTGCTGGAACTCTCGGCGGTCGTCGCCGACCGGTGGCAGGTGAGCATCCCCGAGCAGGCCGGGCAACTGAGCATCGCGGCGGTGGCCGACCTGGTCGCCCGCCGTACCGACCCGCCCGGGCACACCGAGAACACCGTGGTCATCGACGCGCCGCTCGCGCTGGTCTGGGACGTCACCAACGACGTGGCGAACTGGACCGAGCTGTTCACCGAGTACGCCGTGGTGGAGATCCTGCACCGCGACGAGCTCACCGTACGGTTCCGGCTCACCATGTATCCGGACGAGAACGGGGTGGCGTGGAGCTGGGTCAGCGAGCGTACGGCCGACCCGGTGAGCCGTCAGGTGCGGGCGCACCGGGTGGAGACCGGGCCGTTCGAGTACATGCGGATCCACTGGCGCTACGCCGAGGAGACCGGCGGCACCCGGATGACCTGGACGCAGGACTTCGCCATGAAGCCGACCGCGCCCGTCGACAACGCCGCCATGACCGAGCGGATCAACACCAACAGCGTCATCCAACTCGCGGTGATCAAGGACCGGGTGGAGCGGATCGCCCGGGAACGCGCCGGCCAGAGCGGCCCGGTCGGCGGCTCGGTTCCGGCGCAGGCCGGACCCGTCGACGGCTCCGCCTCGGCGCCGGTCAGCTCCGCCTCGGCGCAGGCCGGCTCCGCCTTGGGGGAGGCCGGCGATGAGTGACCTGGGCACCCGGCTGATAGCGGCGTCGGACGTACCGGCGGACCGGCGACGCGGCGGTGAGTTGCGGGTGCTGTTGGGCCCCCGCACGGTCGGCAGTACCTCCGGCTTCCTCGGGGTGGCGACCCTCGCGCCCGGGGAGCGGATCGCCGAGCACTACCACCCCTACAGCGAGGAGTTCCTGTACGTGGCTCGCGGCGCGATCACGGTCGACCTCGACGACCAGCCCACGCAGGTGGCCACCGGCGAGGCGCTGTTCGTACCGGTCAACGTGCGGCACCGGCTGCGCAACACCGGCACGGAGCCGGCCGAGGTGGTCTTCCATCTGGGCCCCCTGGCCCCGCGTCCGGAGCTGGGGCACGTCGATACCGAACTCGTCGAACAGCGGGGCGGATCATGACCGGCCGTCGCACCGTGGTGACCGGCGTGGGCGTCGTCGCCCCCGGCGGCGCGAGCCGGGACCGGTTCTGGAAGACCATCACCGAGGGGCGTACGGCCACCCGGCGGATCAGCTTCTTCGACCCGTCGCCGTTCCGCTCGCAGATCGCGGCCGAGTGTGACTTCGACCCGGTCGCCGCCGGGCTCACCGACGCCGAGCGGCGTCGCGCCGACCGCTACGTGCAGTTCGCGCTGGCCTGCTCCACCGAGGCCATCGCCGACGCCGGCCTGGTGCTCGACGACGCCGAGCGGGACCGCGCCGGGGTGGTGCTCGGCACGGCCGTGGGCGGCACGATGGCTCTGGAAGAGGAGTACGTGCGGGTCAGCGAGCACGGTCGGCGGTGGTTGGTCGACGCGGCGCTCGGCGGCCCGTACCTGTACCAGGCGTTGGTCCCCAGCAGCCTGGCCGCCGACGTGGCCTGCCGGCACGGCCTGCACGGCCCGGCGCAGGTCGTCTCCACCGGCTGCACATCCGGTATCGATGCCATCGGCTACGCCCACCAAATGATCGTGGACGGCGAGGCGGACATCGTGCTGGCCGGCGCGGCCGACTCGCCGATCTCACCGGTCACGGTCGCCTCGTTCGACGCGATCAAGGCGACCAGTCCCGACAACGACGACCCGGCGCACGCCTCCCGCCCGTTCGACGCCGACCGCCACGGGTTCGTGCTGGCCGAGGGCGCGGCCGTGCTGGTGCTCGAGGAGGCCGAGCACGCCCGACGGCGGGGCGCCCACGTCTACTGCGAGGTCGCCGGCTACGCCAGCCGCAGCAACGGCTTCCACATGACCGGGCTGCGCCCCGACGGGCTGGAGATGGGCCTCGCCGTCAGCGACGCGCTGCGGCAGGGCCGGATCATCCCCGAGCAGGTCTCCTACATCAGCGCGCACGGCTCGGGCACCCGGCAGAACGACCGGCACGAGACGGCCGCGTTCAAGCGGGCGCTGGGCCAGGCCGCGTACCGGGTGCCGATCAGCTCCATCAAGTCGATGATCGGGCACTCGCTCGGGGCGATCGGGTCGATCGAGATGGCCGCCTGCGCCCTCGCGATCGAGTTCGGGGTGGTGCCGCCGACGGCCAACTGGAGCACCCGCGACCCCGAGTGCGACCTCGACTACGTACCCAACGAGGCACGGGAGGTGCCGGTGAACGTGGCCCTGTCGGTGGGCAGCGGGTTCGGTGGCTTCCAGTCGGCGATGGTGTTCCGCCGACTTCCGGCGGCGGCGTGAGCACCGCCCGGGCGGTCGTCACCGGAATCGGTGTGGTCGCGCCCAGCGGCATCGGCGCGGACGCGCACTGGCGTACCGTCCTGGCCGGCACCCGGCGCACCGGGCCGATCACGCTCTTCGACCCGGCCGGCTACCCCACCCGCCTCGGCGGCGAGGTGCCCGACTTCGCGGCCGAGTCCTACGCCGAGAGCCGGCAACTGGTGCAGACCGACCGATGGACACACCTCGGCTTCGCCGCCACCCGCCTCGCGCTGGCCGACGCCGGGCTACCCGAGCGGGCGCCCGACCCGTACGGCTACGCGGTGGCCCTGGCCAGCTCGTCCGGGGGCAACCTGTTCGGGCAGCGGGAACTGCAACGGCTCTGGGGTGGGTCATCGCGCACCGTCGGCGCGTACCAGTCGATCGCCTGGTTCTACGCGGCGAGCGTCGGGCAGCTCTCCATCCACCACCAGTTCAAGGGGCCGAGCGGGGTGCTGGTCGCGGAGGCGGCCGGCGGGCTGGACAGCCTCGCGCACGCCGCCCGCGCGGTGCGCCGGGGAACGCCGGTGGTCATCGCCGGGGCGACCGAGTGTCCACTGAGCCCGTACGCCCTGGCCTGCCAGTTGCGCTCCGGGCTGCTCAGCGACGTCGCCGACCCGGAGCGGGCGTACCGGCCGTTCGACGCGACGGCCAGCGGCTACCTGCCGGCCGAGGGCGGCGCGGTCTTCGTGGTGGAGGAGTTGGGACACGCGCTGGCCCGGGGCGCCCGGATCTACGGCGAGGTCAGCGGCTGGGGGGCCACCCACGACGCCGCGCACACCACGGCCGACAGCGCCGGCGACCCGATCCAGTACGCGCGGGCGATGCGGCTGGCCCTCGACCGGGCCGGCGTCGCGTCGAGCGGAATCGACGTGGTGCTGCCCGACGCCCTCGGCGTGCCCCGCTACGACCGCAGCGAGGCCGCGGCCCTGCGCGCCGTGTTCGCCGACCGGCCGCCCCCGGTCACCACCCAGAAGCCGCTGACCGGCCGGGCCCACCAGGGCGGCTCGGCACTGGACGTGGCCACCGCCCTGCTCGCGTTCGCACACGACACGCTGCCCGCCTCGGCCGGCCCCGACGAGGTCGCCGACGGGTGCGAGCTGGACTTCCTGCGTGAGCACCGCCGGCCGCGCAGCCGGCTGGCGCTGGTCTGCGCGCGGGGCTTCGACGGGTTCAACAGCGCGCTGGTCCTGCGGGGCGCCGCGCCGACGAGGGGAGAAATGCCGTGAGCGAGCAGCGGGCCCGAGTGGTCTTCCTGGTCCGGGTGCCGGAGCCGCGCACCGAGCAGTTCCTCGCCGCGTACGAGGAGATCCGGCACCTCGTCGCCGACGGCGTGCCGGGGCACCTGGTGGACCAGGTGTGCCGCTCGTCGACCGACCCGGAACAGTGGCTGATCACCAGCGAGTGGGCGAACCTTTCCGACTTCGAGGCGTGGGAGCGCACCGAGGAGCACCGTGACCTGGTCCGTCCGATGAGGGAGTGCTTCACCGACGCCCGTTCGCTGCGCTTCACCATCCACGCCCAGACCCCGGACGAGGCACGTCTCGCGGCCGCTGGAGGAAGCGCGGCCGTTTGATCCACACCAGCGCGCGTGGGGGTATCCGGGCGCCCGGATACCCCCACATCGGTGACCTGAGCCTGTCCCGGTGCGGGTCGCTCCGTCCGCCGGGGGCGCGTAGGTTCATGGACCCATGAAGGTGCTGATCTCTGTCGACCTGGAGGGCGTCTCGGGGATCGTGCATCCCACGGAGACGAACCCGGACCGGTACGACTACGAGCGCGGCCGGGCCTCGATGACGGCCGAGGCGAACGTGGTGATCGCTGGCGTACTCGATGCCGCACCTGACGCCGTGGTGGGTCGTCGACGCACACGGTTCGTTCCGCGACATCCTGCCGGAGGACCTCGATCGGCGCGCTCGTCTTGTGCGCGGCAAACCCCGCCCGCTGGGCATGCTGGCCGGGCTGGACGAACATGCGGATTCCGCTATGTTCATCGGCTATTACGCCCGGGCCGGTGCCGCCCTGCCGTGCTGGCCCACACGATGAGTGACGCCATCCTCGACGTACGCGTGGCGGGCCGGTCAGTGGGCGAGATCGGCCTCAACACCGCCATGGCGGGACACCTGAGAGCTGGTGCCCTCGGCGGTCACCGTCGCCTTCCGCGCCGCTGACACTGTCGAGGCCTACCGGCTCATTCAACTGCTCGTCCAGCTCGCCAGCATCAAGCCGGGCTAGCGCCTAGCCCCAAGACCGGGGCTACGGAGAGGGATTCATGTTGGGTAGTGTCTGCGTCGCTACTGCCCGTGCAGAACGTCGGCGTCCCTCGCCGCGCGATCGACCGGAAGGACGGCATGGCCAGCATCGAGCAAGTCAAAGCCGCGCTCGCCCAGGCAGCCGAGCAGAGCGTCACGACGACAAGCCAGATCCGCGCCGCCATCGACGGCACCGACCAGGTGCTCGCTCGGCTGCGCGCGGTATCCGCAGGCACTGGCCACCCCGCCATCTCTGAGGCGATCGCCCGAGCCGAACAGAGCAAGCAACGTCTGATCGAGGCAGCCACGACCCTCCAGGGCAGCACCGCTGCGGCCCGGCAGTACATCAACATCCTTGGTTGACCGTGAGCATCGGCGAGGTCAAGGCAGCACTCGACGAAGCGCGTGACCTGCTCGACCAGGGCAGGACAACGATCGAGAGCTGTCGACGCCGCGTGAAAACTGACCCCGTGGTTCCGGGCGGGTTCCAGGGCGGATTCGAGCTGTCGTCGCAACGGTGACGATCGTCAGGGTGCCAGAGCTGTGTGGAAGACGTCGGCCGGGGTGC
>NZ_JBNCKS010000023.1:0-35331 GCF_049841635.1 Micromonospora sp. DT44
CCCCAGCAACGGTTCCCGCACCCCACACCCTCGAGCCAACGCACCGAACCGACACCACCCACGCGATAACGGCGGTCAACCAGAACCCGGTCAACCGCCGTTTAACACCAGTCACCTAGGCCGGTGATCCATCTGGGACTGCCACCGGTCAGCCGCCGGAGTCGTCCATCTCGGCGCCCTCGGGGACGGTGTCGTCGTCCCGGCTGGCCAGCCAACCGTCCGGCAGGGCGACCTTGCCCGGCGAGTTGGTACGCCCGCGCGGCTGACCCAGCGCGGTCAGCGGGAAGGGCTCTGCCGGGTCGAGCTTGCCGAGCAGGTCGTCGAGCTGGGCCAGGCTCTCGATCATCGCCAGCGAGCGACGCAGTTCGCCGCCGACCGGGAAACCCTTCAGGTACCAGGCGACGTGCTTGCGGAAGTCGGTGCAGCCGTCCCGCTCACCCCGGGCCGGGTTGCGAGCGCCCGCCACGAACTGGTCGACCAGCAGCTCGGCGTGCCGGCGCATGGTCACCGCCACCTCGCCGAGGGTGGGGAGCCGCCGCTCCGGTCGGCCGTTGAAGGCGGCCTCCAGGTCGGCGAAGAGCCACGGCCGGCCGAGGCAGCCGCGACCCACGACCACTCCGTCGACGCCGGTGTGGGCGACCATCCGCAGCGCGTCGTCAGCCTCCCAGATGTCGCCGTTGCCGAGCACCGGCACGTCCAGGGCCTGCTTGAGGGTGGCGATCGCGTCCCAGTCGGCGGTGCCCGAGTAGCGCTGCGAGGCCGTACGCCCGTGCAGGGCCACCGCGGCGACGCCGGCCTCCTGCGCGGCGAGCCCCGCCTCGACGTACGTCAGGTGGTCGTCGTCGATGCCCTTGCGCATCTTGACCGTGACCGGCACGCCGGAGGGTGCGGCGGCATCCACCGCGGCCTTGACCAGTCGGGCGAAGAGCCGACGCCGCCAGGGCAGCGCCGCGCCACCGCCCCGCCGGGTGACCTTGGGTACGGGGCAGCCGAAGTTGAGGTCGATGTGGTCGGCCAGGTTCCGCTCGACGACGATCCGCACGGCGGCGGCGGTGATCTCCGGGTCGGTGCCGTAGAGCTGGAGGCTGCGCGGCTGCTCGTCGTCGCCGAAGGCGATCATGCGCAGCGTCTTCGGGTTCCGCTCGACAAGCGCCCGGGTCGTGATCATCTCGCAGACGTAGATGCCGCCGCCCTGCTCACGGCAGAGCCGGCGGAAGCCGATGTTGGTGATCCCGGCCATCGGGGCGAGCACCACCGGCGGTGACACCTGGTACGGCCCGAGGGTCAACGGGCGCAGCGCGGGCACGGTCGAGGCGGTCACCGCACAAGTGTACGGGGCCCCGACCGGACGGTCGGGGCCCCGTGACCAGCGTCAGCAGCCGGGGAGGCGCTCGATGAGGTACCGCTCGACCTGGTCGAGGGAGACGCGCTCCTGCCCCATGGTGTCCCGGTTCCGGACCGTCACGGCGTTGTCGTCCAGGGTGTCGAAGTCGACGGTCACGCAGAACGGGGTGCCGATCTCGTCCTGCCGGCGGTAGCGGCGGCCGATGGCCTGCGAGTCGTCGAACTCCACCACCCAACGCTTGCGCAGCAGCGCGGCGAGGTCCTTCGCCTTGGGGGACAGCGCCTCGTTACGCGACAGCGGCAGCACCGCCACCTTGACCGGGGCCAGGCGCGGGTCGAACCGCATGACCGTGCGCTTGTCCACGCCGCCCTTGGTGTTCGGGGCCTCGTCCTCGTCGTACGCCTCGAGCAGGAAGGCGAGCACCGCCCGGGTCAGACCGGCGGCCGGCTCGATGACGTACGGCATCCAGCGCTCGCCCTTGGTCTGGTCGAAGTACGACAGGTCGACGCCGGAGTGCTTGCTGTGCGTGGAGAGGTCGAAGTCGGTGCGGTTGGCGACACCCTCCAGCTCGGCGAACTCGGTCCCGCCGAACTGGAACCGGTACTCGATGTCGACGGTGCGCTTCGAGTAGTGCGACAGCTTCTCGGCGGGGTGCTCGTACAGGCGCAGATTGTCCGCCGACAGGCCGAGGTCGAGGTACCAGTTCCAGCGCTCCTGGAGCCAGTACTCGTGCCACTGCTCGTCGGTGCCCGGCTCGACGAAGAACTCCATCTCCATCTGCTCGAACTCGCGGGTCCGGAAGATGAAGTTGCCCGGGGTGATCTCGTTGCGGAACGACTTGCCGGTCTGCGCGATGCCGAACGGCGGCTTCTTGCGGGCCACCGTCTCGACGTTCTTGTAGTTGACGAAGATGCCCTGTGCGGTCTCGGGGCGCAGGTAGTGCATCCCCTCGTCGCTCTCCACCGGGCCCAGGTACGTCTTCATGAGGCCGTTGAACATCTTCGGCTCGGTGAAGGTGCCCTTGTTGCCGCAGTTGGGGCAGTTGACCTCGGCGAGCGAGGCGGGCGGGTGGCCGTGCTTGGCCTCGTACGCCTCCTCGATGTGGTCCGCCCGGAACCGCTTGTGGCAGAACTGGCACTCGGTGAGCGGGTCGACGAACTCGGCGATGTGGCCGGACGCCTCCCACACCTTGCGGGCCAGGATCACGGCGGAGTCGAGGCCGACGACGTCGTCGCGCTGCTGGACCATGGTCTTCCACCACTGCCGGCGGACGTTCTCCTTCAGCTCCACGCCGAGCGGACCGTAGTCCCACGCCGACCGGGTGCCTCCGTAGATCTCGCTGGAGGGGAAGACGAAGCCTCGGCGCTTGGCGAGGCTGACGACGGCGTCGATACGGTCGGCTGGCATGTTTCCTCCTACGCCGGCTGGCGGTCGGCGGGGGCGAGATGTGGATGGAACGGTCGGTTCGGAACAACGGTACGACCACCGTCGTCCCGAGCCCAGCAGAATACCGGGGGCGGGTCAGCTCACCCCGCAGACCTCCATGCCACCGGTCTGACCGTCCTGACCCAGGCTGACCTGCTGACGCTCCCGGTCGCCGCCGTCCAGGGTCACGTCCACCGGCACGGTGAGGTTGGTGGTGTCCACCTCACCCACCCGGAACGCGGTGACCTGCGGCTCGGCGGCCGCCCGCCGCTCGAACTCGGGGCGGGACTCGCGCCGCTGCGCGTCGTCGCAGAGCTGCTCGTACGCCCGGCCGTAGTTGCGCTCGACGAGCGCCTGGTAGTAGTCGCCGGTCACCGTGCGGCCCTGCTCGCGTACCGCCTGCACGCCGCTCACGGCCAGGCCCACGATGGCCGTGCCACCTCCGCCGCAGCAGAGCAGCACGGCGAGGGCGCCGACGCCGACGCCGATCCAGAGCCGGGTACGACGCCCCTCGGTGGGAGGCGCGGCGAAGGGCGGAGCCACACCGGGACCGGGCGGCGGGGCAGGTGCGGTCATAGGAGCAGGGTAGTGCCCGAGTCTCAGCGGTAAGGACCTGCGGCCCGATCACTCTCGGCGACCACCACGGCTCCGCCCGGCGCGGCGCTGGCCAGCGCCTCGTACGCGGACGGCTCGTCCACCGACTCGGCGAGCAACGGCACCGCGCTCACCTTGACCTCGAAGGCGCCCAGCGCCCGCCGGTAGGTGCCCACCGACTCCCACTCGGTGACCAGTGCCCAGTACCGGGGGTCGTCCAGGGCCCGGACCAGTTGGCCGCGCAGGTAGCCGGGGCAGGCGGCCAGCGCGGTGAGGGCGGCGTGCGCCCGTTCGGTGAAGCCGTCGGCGACATCGACGTCGACCACGAACCGGTTGGTCACCAGCACCGGGGGTTCCTCCTCGTAGAGTCTGTGGGATGCAGCGTACGCAGCGCCCTCTGCTGGCCCGGTTGGCCGGGGCGAACCCGACGTCGGTGTTCCTGCTCACCCTCGTGGTGGTGCTGGTGGCGTTCTTCACGCCGGGGGTGGTCGGCGGCCTGCTGACGCTGGCCCTCGCCGCGGCCCTGATCGCCCTGTTGGTGACCACGTGGTCGATTCAGGCGCCGCAGACGAGGGTGCTCCGACTGCTGATGCTGACTCTGCTGGTGACGGTGGGCCTGGCGAAGCTGCTCTGACATGCAAGCATGCGTTTTTGACAATCATTGTCGTTACCACGGACAGTTGGCGGCATGAGCAACCGCACCACGTTCCGTGTCCTGGCCGCCGCCGCGACCGCCCTGATCGCCCTGGGCGCCGCCGCCGGCTGCTCCACCGGCGGCCCGGCCGGCGCCGATCCCCAACGGGTCGACGTGGTGGCCGCGTTCTACCCACTCCAGTTCGTCGCCGAGCGCGTCGGCGGCGACGCCGTCCGCGTCACCAACCTGGCCAAGCCCGGCGCCGAGCCGCACGACCTGGAGCTGAGCCCACGCCAGGTCGGTGATATCACCGAGGCCGAGCTGATCGTCTACCTCAAGGGCTTCCAGCCCGCGGTGGACGAGGCGATCGCGCAGGACGACGACGCACCCGTGTTCGACGTGGCCAGCGTGCAGCCACTGATGGACGCGAGCTCCGGCGGCCACAACCACGAGGGCGACGAGGAGGGCGAGGAGGGGCACGGGCACGCCAAGGACCCGCACGTCTGGCTCGACCCGATCCGGCTCGCCGCCATCGGCGACAAGCTCGCCCAACAGCTCGGCACGGTCGATGAGAAGCACGCCGCCGACTACACCGCCCGCGCCGCGACCCTGCGCGCCGACCTGACCACCCTCGACGGCGAGTTCACCAAGGGCCTGGCGACCTGCCAGCGACGCGAGATCGTGACCAGCCACACCGCGTTCGGCTACCTCGCCGACCGCTACCACCTCGACCAGGTCGGCATCACCGGGCTCAGCCCCGACGTCGAGCCCTCGCCACAGCGGCTCGCCCAGGTCATCGACGAGGCGAAGGAGCACCACGCCACCACGATCTTCTTCGAGGCGCTGGTCAGCCCGAAGGTCGCCGAGACCATCGCCGGTCAGGTCGGCGCGAAGACCGCGGTGCTCGATCCGATCGAAGGACTCGCCGCTGGCAGCGACGCCGACTACTTTTCGGTGATGCGTACCAACCTGCGGACCCTGCGGACGGCGTTGAGCTGCTCATGAGCACCCCGGTCATCACCGTCGAGCACGGCGCGGTCGGCTACGACGGCCGCACCGTCCTCCGGGACGTCTCGTTCACCGTGACCGCCGGGGAGGTGGTCGCCGTGCTCGGCGCCAACGGCTCCGGCAAGTCCACGCTGATCCGCACGATCCTCGGCCTGGTGCCGCTCAGCTCCGGCTCGATCACCCTCTTCGACCGGCCGTTGCGCCAGTTCCGCCAGTGGCAGCGCATCGGGTACGTCCCGCAGCGCCTCGGCGCCGGGTCGGGCGTGCCCGCCACCGTCCGTGAGGTGGTGGCCTCCGGCCGGCTGGCCCGCCGGGGCATCCTGCGCCCGCCCGGCGCCGCCGACCGGGCCGCCGTCGACGCGGCGCTGCGGGCGGTCGGGCTCGCCGACCGGGCCACCGATCCGGTGTCCACCCTCTCCGGCGGTCAGCAGCAGCGCACCCTGATCGCCCGCGCGCTGGCCGGTAAGCCGGAGCTGCTGATCCTCGACGAGCCCACCGCCGGGGTGGACGCGGCCAGCCAGGAGGCGTTCGCCGGCGCGTTGCGCGACTTCGTCGCCGACGGCGGGACGGTGCTGCTGGTGGCCCACGAATTGGGCCCGCTGCGACCGGTGATCAGCCGGGCGGTCGTCGTCCACCAGGGCGGCATCTGTCACGACGGCCCGGTCCCGGACCCGGCCGGCCACCACGCCGAGCCCGACCACGACCACGTGCACCCGCACGGTCCCGACGAGCCCGCCGGGCTGTGGAGCAACTGACGATGGAACTCTTCCAGTACCCCTACATGCAGCGTGCCCTGATCGGCGCGCTGGTGATCGGCCTGGCCGCTCCGGCGCTCGGCATCTACCTGGTGCAGCGCCGACTGACGCTGATCGGCGACGGCATCGGACACGTGGCGTTGACGGGCGTCGGCGCCGGCCTGCTCCTGAACCGCTCACCGGTGCTGGTGGCGGTGATCGTCGCCACCGTCGGCGCGATCGCCATCGAGCTGGTCCGCGCCCGCGGGCGTACCTCCGGCGATCTGGCCCTGGCCCTGCTCTTCTACGGCGGCATCGCCGGTGGCGTCCTGCTGGTCGGTCTCTCGGACGCGACGAGCGCCAACCTCAACGCCTACCTGTTCGGATCGCTGCTCTCCACCTCGACCAACGACCTGATCACCGTCGGTGTGCTCGGTGCGGCGATCCTGATCACCATGATCGCCCTGCGGCCGGCGCTCTTCGCGATCAGCCACGACGAGGAGTACGCCCGGGTCTCCGGCCTCCCGGTGCGCACGCTCAACCTGCTGATCGCGGTCACCACCGCGGTCACGGTGACCATCGCGATGCGGGCCGTCGGCGTGTTGCTGATCAGCGCGCTGATGGTGGTTCCGGTGGCCGCCGCCCAGCAGGTCACCCGGGGCTTCCGCAGCACGATGACCGCCGCCATGGCGCTCGGGTTCCTCGCCGCCGGCTCGGGTGTCTGGGTGGCCGCCAGCGCCGACACCCCGCCCGGGGCCTCGGTGGTGCTGCTGGCGATCGCCTCCTTCCTGGTGATGGCCGTCGCCGGGACGATCTGGCGTAGGCGGCACCGCCGCGCCGCGCCGGCGCTCGTACCAGCCCTGGAGCCACACGAGGTCGTCCTCGACTAGCTGTGCCGGATCGGCGGATGTCGGTGGTATTGGTTACCGTTGCAAGATGACCAGCGCAACGGGCTACGAGGGTTTCGACGGAGCCAGCGAACTGCTCCGAGCCTTGTCCGCGCCCATCCGGCTGGCCATCGTCAGCGAGCTCGCCGACGGCGAGCGGTGCGTGCACGAGCTGGTGGAGAAGCTGGGCGCCGCGCAACCGCTGGTCTCCCAGCACCTGCGGGTCCTGCGCGGCGCGGGCGTGGTGCGCGGCTCGCGTCGAGGTCGGGAGATCGCCTACAGCCTGGTCGACGAACACGTCGCGCACATCGTGGCGGACGCGGTCAGCCACGCGGGGGAGGGATCATGAGCGAGAGCGGCGCCGCCGTACGCAACACCCGGCAGCGCTCGGCGGTGAGCGCGCTGCTGGGTGAGATGGACGGCTTCCACAGCGCCCAGGAACTGCACGCGATGCTCCGGCAGCGCGGCGAGCGGGTCGGCCTGACCACCGTCTACCGAACCCTCCAGGGGCTGGCCGACGCAGGCGAGATCGACGTGATGCGCCCGCCGGGTGGCGAGCACCTCTACCGCCGGTGCAGCGAGGGCCACCACCACCACCTGGTCTGCCGGGTCTGCGGGCGGACGGTCGAGGTCGCCGGCCCGGCGGTGGAGAGCTGGGCGGACCGGGTCGCCGCCGAGCACGGGTACGCCGACGTCAGCCACACCCTGGAAATCTTCGGCACCTGCCCGACCTGCGTCCGATGACGGGCCTTCGGTTCACGCCGGTCAATCCGGCGGGCAGGGAGACGGCGCTGCGCGACTGGCAGCACATCCACAACTCGATCATCCCGACGGCACCCCTGTCGGCCGACGAGATCGCCGCTCGCGCCCAGCGCCACATCCTTGAGGTCGCGTACGCCGACGGCGTGGCCGTGGGCTGCTCGACCGTACGTCCCCCGGCACCCGACGCCGCGACCGTGATCGCCCGGGTACTGCCCGAGAGCCGCCGGCACGGCTACGGGGAGCAGATCTACCAGCGCGGGCTGGCCCGGGCCCGTGAGCTGGGCGCGCAGACCATCGAGACCGTCGTCCTGGCGTCCAACGACGAAGGCCTGCGGTTCGCCCGCCACCACGGCTTCGTCGAGACCGACCGGTACGTCCTACCGGGCGACACCATCGCGTTCGTGGACCTGCGGCTCGCCTGATCGACGGCTGGTTCCCGCCCTGCGGTCCGGCCACCGAATCGACGGGTGCCGGGCCGTCGTCGTTCGTGGCACGCTGTCCGACGTGAAGATCTACGCCGATCGGTTTCCGACCGCCGTCCGTCAGTTGCTCACCGACCTGCTCGTCGTCATCTGGGTGTACGTCGCGATCCGCGCCGCCCTCTGGCTGCACGACCTGGTGCAGAAGCTCGCCGTACCCGGGCAGAAGCTGGAGGGCGCGGGCAGTGGCCTCGCCGACAACCTCGCCGACGCCGGCGGCAAGGTACGCCGGGTACCGCTGGTCGGCGACGAGCTGACCGCCCCCTTCCAGCGCGCCGCCGACGCCGCCCGAGGGCTCGCCGACGCCGGCCGGGAGCAGCAGCACCTCGTCGACCAACTCGCCCTCGCCCTCGCCCTCGCGGTGCTGATCTTCCCGCTCGGTCTGGTGCTCTTCGGTTGGCTGCCGCTGCGGCTGCGCTGGATGCGTCGCGCCGGCTCGGCCGCGAAGCTCGCCGCCGTACCCGCCGGACGGGACCTGCTCGCGCTCCGCGCCCTGGCCACCCAACCGCTGGGCCGCCTCACCCGGATCGCGCCCGACGTCGCCGAGGCGTGGCGACGCGGCGACGACGACACCGTAGACGCCCTGGCCGCCCTCGAACTACGCCACCTAGGCCTCCGCAACAAAACCCGCTAACCCCCTCCCCCACCCAGGCCCTACCCCACCAGCGCCCTCCCCCACTTAAGCCCACGCCCTCGCCCACGGGCGCACCCTCGCCACGCGCCCACGCCGGCCCGCGCCTCGCCCACCCGCGCCCAAGCCCCGCCCACGGGCGCACCCTCACGCCCACCCTCGCCCGCGCACCCCACCCCCACCCTCGCCCCGCCCCGCCCGCGCCGCCCCGCCCCGCCCCGCTCGTCGATCATGGAGTTCTGGTGGGTGACAAAGCACCCGTAGATTCCCATAACGGCCACCACAACTCCATGATCGACGGGGTTGGGCGGTGAGCACCCCCGCGATCTTGCATTTTCTGTGGTGACTTAGGGGGCATACCGTGCTGAATTGACGACCGAAAGTGCAAGATCGACGCGGACACGGGCTTGGGGGCGGACACGGGGTGTGGCGGCGGCTCGGGGGTGCGGGTGGAGGCCGTTAAGGTCTTCGGGTGTTCTACTTCCTGATCGTCATCGCCGTCCTGCTGCTCGGCTACGCCGCCGTCCTGGTCTCCTTCGTCCGCCGGGGCAAGAAGATCCCGCCCGCCGCGTACCTCGCGCTGGCCGCGCTCAACGGTCTGATCCTGGCCGGGGTGTTGGCCTGGGCGGTCGCCCGCTGACGTGCCCCGCCCCGCCCCGCCCCAAGATCGTGCTCGAACCAGGAAGTAGTGGCCTCGGGGGCGGAGGGATGCCACTGGATCCAGTATCGAGCACGATCTTGCGCCGCGACCGTCCCCGCCAATACCGCGATCGTCCCCGCCAATACCGCGACCGTCCCCGCCGACGCCGCGATCGTCCCGCTGGTGGGGTGGGGGACCTGGCGCGAGGGTTACGGTTTCGGGGGGATGCGGCGGCGGACGTCCTCGACGGTGGACGGGCCGGGCTCCCAGCGGGCCACCCAGGGCAGTTCGGCGGACGGGGTGACGACGCCCTCCTCCACGCTCGCGTAGCGGCCCGCGAGGATCCGTCTGGCGGCGGCGGTGTCGACCGAGTCGGTGTTGTCCCAGAGGGAAGCGAACAGGGCGTCCACCCGAACGCGGGCCTGCCGGCAGAACAGGTCGGCCAGCTCGACGTTCTCCGGGTGGGAGTCACGTTCGGCGTACGCCCGGACGCAGACGGCGGACATGGCGAACAGTTCCGCGCCGATGTCCACGATGCGCCCGAGGAACGCCTGCTTGCGCTCCATCTTTCCCTGCCAGCGGGACATCGCGTAGAACGTCGAACGGGCCAGCTTGCGCGAGGAGCGTTCCACCTGGCGCAGGTGGCTGGCGAGGGGGCCGAACTTGGCGTACGCCGATGGGCTCTGGCCCTTGCCGACCGTGAGGGTCGGCAGCCACCGCGCGTAGAACGCTCCTGCCCGGGCGCCGGCGCGGGCCTTGCGGCCGAGCCCCGCCTCCGGGTCGATGATGTCGCCGGCCACCGACAGGTGGGCGTCGACGGCCTCCCGGGCGATGAGCAGGTGCATGATCTCGGTGGAGCCCTCGAAGATCCGGTTGATGCGCAGGTCGCGGAGCACCTGCTCGACGTTGGCCGGGCGTTCCCCGCGGGCGGCCAGCGAGTCGGCTGTCTCGTAGCCGCGCCCGCCCCGGATCTGGACCAGCTCGTCGGCGATCTTCCAGGCCATCTCGCTGGCGTAGAGCTTGACCAGCGCCGCCTCGATCCGGATGTCGTTGCGGTCGTCATCGGCGAGCAGGCAGCACAGGTCGAGCATGGTCTCCATGCCGTACGTGGTCGCGGCGATGAAGGAGAGCTTCTGGGCGACGGCCTCGTGCTCGCCCACCGGCCGTCCCCACTGGACGCGGTCGGCGGCCCATCCCCGGGCCACGTGCAGCGCCCACTTGCCGGCGCCCACGCACATGGCCGGTAGCGAGAGCCGGCCGGTGTTCAGCGTGGTCAGGGCGATCTTGAGGCCCTTGCCCTCGCCGCCGATGACGTTCTCGGCGGGTACGAACACGTCGTGGAAGCGGGTCAGGCTGTTTTCCAGGCCGCGCAGGCCGACGAACTCGTTACGCCGTTCCAGGGTGATGCCGGCGCTGTCGCCGTCCACCACGAACGCGGTGATGCCGCCGCGTCGACCGTCGGTGGCGGGGACCCGGGCCATCACCACCAGCAGGGTGGCCACGGTGCCGTTGGTGGCCCAGAGTTTCACGCCGTTGAGCCGGTAGCCGGTGCCATCGTCGGTCGGTTCGGCGGTGGTGGCGAGGCGCGCCGGGTCGGAGCCGACGTCCGGTTCGGTGAGCAGGAACGCGGAGACCTCACCCGCGGCGAGTCGGGGCAGGAAGCGCTGCTTCTGTTCGGCGGTGCCGAACATCTTCAGCGGTTGCGGCACGCCGATCGACTGGTGGGCCGAGAGCAGCGCCCCGATCGCCGGGCTGGCCGAGCCGGCCAGCATCAGGGCCCGGCAGTAGTGCAGGTTGCTCAGCCCGAGGCCGCCGTACTTCCGGTCGATCTTCATCCCGAACGCGCCGAGGTCGGCGAGGCCGTGGAAGACGGAGTCGGGGATGGAGGCGTCCCGCTCGATGGCCGCGCCGTCCACCTCGGAGGTGACGAAGGAGCGCAGCTGACCGAGGAACTCCTCGGCGCGGGCCACGTCGTCCGGGTCGGAGCGCGGCCACGGGTCGATGAGGTCGAGCCGGAACCGGCCGAGGAACAGTTCCTTGCCGAAGCTGGGACGGTCCCAGGTGGACTCGCGGGCGGCCTCGGCGACCCTGCGGGCCTCCTTCTCGGAGACCTGTCCGGCCTCGGCGGGCAGTGGCGCGGCGCTACCGGCGGCGGGTGCGGGTGCGGCAGACCCGGCGGCGGGTGCGGGTGCGGCAGACCCGGCGGCGGGTGGTGCGGCAGACCCGGCGGCGGCTTCGGAGTCGGGGCCGTCCGGTGCCTCTCGGCCGTCCTGTGTCGTGGTCACGGCTGCCCCCTCGAAGCTCGGTGCGGCTGCTCGACGTGTGCGACTAACGCCACGCTACCCCCGGTTGTTACCCAGGGGTAGCGTGGCGTGAACATCGACGGAGGTCAGCCGACGCTGAGCGTCTCCGGGTCGTCGTCCTCGTCGTCGATGTCGTCGTCACCCCAGTTGCGCCGGGCGAACGGCAGGAGCACCCAGAAGACGAGGAACCAGAGCCCGGCCAGCGCGCTCAGCACGAAGGCGATCGGCCGGTCCAGCACGAAGTCGGTGATCAGCAGCACCGCGCTGACCATGGCGATCAGCATGAAGCCGAGACCGCCGGTCGCCATGCGGTGCGCGAACCGCACCAGCTCCGGCTTGCGCCCCTGGCGGAACAGCGCCCGGTGGAACGCCACCGGCGAGATGATCATCGCGGTGGCCGCGGCAGCGGCGAGCAGGGCGACGATGTAGACGTCGCGCTGGAACTCGCTGGTCCGCGTGAACCCGTTGCTGAACGGCAGGGTGAGCAGGAAGGCGAAGAGGATCTGCACGCCGGTCTGGGCGACTCGCAACTCCTGGAGCAGGTCGGCGAAGTTGCGCTGCCAACGCTGCTTCTCGGTCTCCTTGGACACGCGCTACCTCCGGTGAGACGGTACTGCCGGCGGTCCCGGCCGCCGGCTGCAACGCCAATGCCCCACCCGACCGAGCGCGAAACAGGTTCACGACAGGTCTCGGCCACCTGCCGGCCATCCGCCGGACACCGCGAGGTCGATCGGCCCGGGTCAGGACCCGCGGCGGATGCGGCCCACGTACCGGGCCTCCAGCGCGTTGTTGTGCGCGTCCCCGTCCGGGATGTTCGCCGACAGGTAGACCGGGGGCCGCTCACCCGCCGCGAGCAGCCGAGCCACCACCTCCACGGTGATCTGCTGGGCCAGCAGCGCGGCCGTGATCGAGGAGACCGCGCCGACCGCACCCCCGTCGGGCAGCGGCAGCGTCGCGTCGCCGTACGGAGCGCCGCTGTCGAGCACCACGTCGGCGAGGTCGGCCAGCTTGCGCCCGGACGGGTGGCGGGAGGTCATCCGGCCGGAGTGCTCTGCGGAGGTGATCGCGACCAGCTTGTGACCCCGTTCCTTGAGCAGCGTGGCGAACTCGACCATCGCGCCGTTGACCCCGGAGTTCGAGGCGAGCACGAAGATGTCGGCGGGCCGTACGGGAGCCAACGCCCAGAGCCGGTGCGCCACCGCCGGGTCCCGTTCCAGCAGCGGCCCGAGCACGTCGGCCGGCTCACCGCCGAGCAGCACCAGGTCCCGCAGGGCGATCCGGTTGGTGGGTACCAGCCCGCCGGCCCGGCCGGCGATCTCCATGGCGAGGGCCTCCGAGTGCCCGGTGCCGAAGGCGTGCACCACCCCGTCGGCGCGTACCGCGTCGGCGATCAGGTCGGCGGCCCGACCCACGGCGTCCCGCTGGCTGGCGGCCACCCGGGACATCGTCTCCGTCACCACCCTCAGGTAGTCCTCGGCGCTCACCGTCATACGTCCTCCGTCCCTCTGTTGCGGGCGAACCACCGCACCGCGAAGTCGACCGCCGCCCGCTGGCGGATCAACCTCGCCGTCCCGGCGCCCACCGGGCCGACGCGGACCACCGTCGTGGCGTCGAGGTCCCGGCCCAGCGCGCCGAAGTCGCTCTCGTCGAGCTGGACGTCCTGCCACCACACCCATTCCCGGCCGCCGTCACCGGTCCGCACCGCCGCGCCCAGTCGCTCGCGGACGAGGGCGGGACGGCGGTACTCGGCCAGGTGCAGCGAGGTGTTGGCGCTGTGGTCGACTCCGAGCAGCAGCACGTCGGCGTCCAGGTCGTAGAGCCGGGCCAGCGGTGAGGCCTCGCCCAGCATGTCGGCCAGCGCGTGCCCGGCGACGACCTGCCCGGCCGTCGGGCCGAGCGCCGCGAACGACACGTGGGGGTGCGTGCTGCGCATTGCTCCCGGCCAGCAGCGGACCGTCTCGGCGAGGACGCCCATGTAGCGGCTCGGCGTGACCGCCGGGTCGAAGCCGGGCATCTCGGCGCGGATCAGCGGCCACCAGTCCACCGGCACCGGCGGGTTCCGCCACTGCGCGGGGTCGCTGTTGTCGGGGGTGTGGGTGGGTACCACGATCGTGCCGTCCGGGCCGAGCGCGTCACGCAGGGCGAGCGCCAGCGCCTGCGGTCCGCCGCAGACATAGCCCAGCGGGCGCATGCCGGCGTGCACCAGCACCGTCGATCCGGGGCGTACGCCCAGCAGGCGGAGCTGCGCGGCGAGGGACCGGCGGGTGCCCGGCCCACCGGTGGGAACGGTCACAGCTCAGGCCGTCCCGGCGACCCGGGCCAGGACCGCCTCGGCCAGCGCGGCGGGCGCGGCGTCCGGGATCCAGTGGGTCACCCCGGCCAGGGGTACGAAGAGATAGTCGCCGGTGACATTGGCGGCGCACGCCTCGGCGGCGGTCCGGCCGATCGCGACGTCCCGGTCGCTCCACACGTAGGTGGTCGGTACGGCGACCGGGGCCACGGCGGCCAGGTCGGCGCGGGACATGGCCCGGTACCAGTTCAGGGCGGCGGTGAGCGCCCCCGGCTCGCGCATCGGGTCGGCGTAGCGGTTCACCCGGGCGGCGTCGCCCACCCCGCCCAGCAGCTTGCGCAGCGCCGTCGCGTGCCACGCGAGCAGCACCTTCTCGGCCTTGCCCGGCTTGCGGAACAGCGCGATGTACGACGACCGGGCCTTCTGCTGGCCGTCGGTGGCGAGCGCGTGTGCCATGGCCGCCGGATGCGGCACCGACACCGCCGTCAACGTACGGACCCGCTGCGGGTGCGCGGCGGCCACCGCCCACGCCACGATCGCGCCCCAGTCGTGGCCGACGAGGTGCACGGCGTCCAGACCGAGCGCGTCGAGCACCGCGACCGCGTCGGCGACCAACCCGGGAATCCGGTACCCCGCCACCTCGGCGGGGCGCGCGCCCGGCGAGTAGCCCCGCTGGTCGAGGGCGTACGTGCGCAGGCCGGCGGCGTGCAGCGGCGGCACGACCTCGTCCCACTCGCCGCTGTGCTGCGGAAACCCGTGCAGCAGCAGGACGGGGACGCCGTCGGACGGGCCGTCGGTGCGTACCTCGAATGTCAGACCCCGCGCGTCGACCTGCATGATCGTCAGCCTACCCAGCCGTCGTCGCGCCGACCCGGATGCGCGGACCTCGGAAAGGCCCTGCTGGGCTGTTACCCCTGGTCGGTGCTAGCGTCAGCGAGACAACTTCACATCCGACAGGGGAGCGCACAGCGCTGAGAGTGCGGGTACGCCCGCAGACCCTCGAACCTGATCTGGGTAATGCCAGCGCAGGGAGTTCGGTCGACCTCCAGCCGCGCCGTGGGTCCGGTGCCCCCGGACGCGCGGCGTGCGTCTTCTCCTGGTTCGTTCCACTGAACTGGGAGCACAGCATGGACAACATCACCAACCGTTGGCGCACGATCGACATCGTGGTCGCCTCGGTGATCGCGGTCGCCTTCGGCGTCATCTTCTGGGCCTGGGGCCTGATCTGGAGCGCCACCGAGGGCGCGTTCGCCTTCTTCCCGCCCGCGCAGACGCTGATCTACGGCGTGTGGCTGATGCCGGCCGTGGTCGGCGGGCTGGTCATCCGCAAACCCGGCGCCGCGCTCTACTGCGAGACGGTGGCCGCGGTCGTCTCCGCGCTGCTGGGCAGCCAGTGGGCGGGCACGGTCATCCCGCAGGGCATCGTGCAGGGCATCGGTGCCGAGCTGGCGTTCGCCGCCTTCCGCTACCGGTCGTACGGGCTGCCGACCGCCGTGCTGGCCGGCGCGCTGACCGGCCTCAGCGCGGCCCTGTTCGACTTCTTCGTTTGGAACACCGAGACCGAGCTGGTCAACTACCGCATCCCGTACGCGCTGCTCACCATCGTCAGCGCCACGATCATCGCGGGCGTCGGCGGCTGGGCGCTCACCCGCGCCCTGGCCAACACCGGCGTCCTGGACCGTCTCCCATCAGGCCGAACCCGCGCCCTGATCTAACCCTGTCCCGTCCAACGCTGCCTCGTCCAACCCCTGCCTCGTCCGACCCCTGCCTCGTTGATCAAGAGGTTCGCGTCACCGCGAGGCGGAATTCTGACGCGAACCTCTTGATCAACAACGTGCGGGGGCCCGGAAGGAGGGGTTGTGGGGGTTCTGCTGCGGGGTTTCGGGTGGCGGCACGCCGGGCGTCGGGCCTGGGCACTGCGCGGGGTGGACCTCCGGGTGGAGGACGGCGAGCGGGTGCTGCTGCTCGGGCCCTCCGGAGCCGGCAAGAGCACCCTGCTCGCCGCGCTCGCCGGGCTGCTGCCGGAGGACTCCGGTCAGCAGGAGGGCACCGTCGAGATCGACGGGCTCGACCCGCGCAAGGGCCGGGAACGGGTCGGCATCGTCTTTCAGGACCCGCAGACCCAGTTGGTCATGGCACGCAGCGGCGACGACGTCGCGTTCGGGTTGGAGAACCGGGGCGTACCCACGGACGAGATCTGGCCGCGCGTCGACGAGGCGCTGCGGCGCGTCGGCTTTCCGTACCCCCGGGACCGCAGCACGGCCGCCCTCTCCGGCGGCGAGCAGCAACGCCTCGCCCTGGCCGGCGCGCTGGCCCTGCGACCCGGCCTGCTGCTGCTCGACGAGCCCACCGCCAACCTCGACCCGGACGGGGCAGCCCTGGTCCGGGGCGCCGTGGCGGGCGCGCTGGACGCCGACACCACCCTGCTCCTCGTCGAACACCGGGTGACCGAGGCGTTGCCCCTGGTAAACCGGGTGGTCGTCCTGGAGCCCGGCGGCGGCATCCGCGCGGACGGGCCACCCGACGCGGTCTTCGCCGCGCACGGCGACGCCCTCGCCGCCGAGGGCGTCTGGGTGCCCGGTCGCCCCATCGCGCCGCGCCGGGCCACCGCCGCCAGCGGCGACGTGCTGCTCACCGCCGACCGGCTCGGCCTGCCGTCGCGGCTGGGCCCCACCGATCTGACGGTACGCGCCGGAGAGGCCCTCGCCGTACGAGGACCGAACGGTGCCGGCAAGTCCACCCTGGCGCTGCTGCTCGGCGGGCTGCTCAAACCGGGCACCGGCCGGGTCACCGCCTCGGCCGAGCTGGCCGGCGCCCACCATCGCACTCCCCCGCACCGCTGGCGCGCGCCCACGCTGGCGCGGCGGATCGGGTCGGTCTTCCAGGACCCGGAGCACCAGTTCGTCACCGGCACCGTCTTCGACGAGTTGGCGCTCGGCCCACGTCGGACGGGTCAACCCGAGGCAGCGGTCAAGGCGACGGTGGCCGGGCTACTCGAGCGGCTACGACTGACTCGGCTCGCGGCGGCCAACCCGTACACCCTCTCCGGTGGGGAGGCGCGACGCCTCAGCGTGGCGACGGCCCTGGCCACCGCGCCACACCTGCTGATCTGCGACGAACCCACCTTCGGCCAGGACCGGCGGACCTGGGGCGAGCTGGTCGACCTCTTCGCCGACCTGCGCGACGCCGGGCACGGCGTCGTCAGCGTCACCCACGACGCGGACTTCGTCGCCGCGCTCGCCGACCGCACCGTCACCCTGGAGCGGTCGGCGAGCCGCAGCGCTGAACAGGAGCCACGCCGATGATCAGCATCGAGCCGGTCGCCCGGCCCGGAGCGCCGCTGGCCCGCCGCAATCCGGTGGCGAAGCTCGCCGCCGCGCTGGTCTTCTCGTTCACCCTGCTGGCCACGCTCGACCCGGTGGCGCCCGCCATCGCCATCGCCGTCGAGCTGGCCGTGCTGCCGCTGTTCGGCCTGCGCTACCGGGTACTGGCCCGGCGGGCGCTACCGCTGCTGCTCAGCGCCGTCGGCATCCTGGTCACCCTGGTGCTCTTCGCCGCCGACCAGTCCGGTCGCGTCCTGCTGGACGCCGGGCCGGTGCTGGTGAGCACCGGCGTGCTGCTCACCGCGCTCGGCCTGGTGCTGCGGATCTTCGCGGTGGCCCTGCCCGGGGTGATCGTCTTCGCCACCACCGATCCGACCGACCTGGCGGACGCGTTGATCCAGAACGCGAAGGCGCCGGCACGGTTCGCCATCGGGGCGCTGGCCGCGTTCCGGCTCGTGCCGCTGCTCGGGCAGGAGTGGCAGATGATCAGCATGGCCCGCCGTGCCCGCGGCGTCGACGCGGGGCGCAACCCCGTGGCCAAGCTACGACTCTTCGCGTCCACGGCGTTCGCGCTGCTGGTCGGGGCGATCCGCCGAGGTACCCGGCTGGCCGTCGCGATGGACGCGCGCGGATTCGACGCCGGCACACCCCGTACTGTGGCCCGCCGGCAGCGCTTCCGGCTCGCCGACACGCTGCTGGTCGTCGGCGCGGCGGCGCTGGCCGGCGCCGCCCTGACGACGAGCATCCTGGCCGGAACCTTCCGCCCCCTACTCGGCTGACCCCGGCCCACGCCGGCCGGTCGCGTGCCGGGCCGGTCGCGTGCCGGGCCGGTCGCGTGCCAGGCCGGCGGCAAGATCCGCGCAAGTTCAGGGATGTAGTGGCCTCCCGCACTGACGAGGCCACTACATCCCTGAAGTTGCTGTCACCGAATCGTGCGCCCGCGGGGGCGCACGGCTCGGTCAGCTACGCCGGAAGGCGTATCGGCGGGTCTGCCCGGCCGGCTGGCTACGGCCGCCGGCCGAGCGGTTGCCCCCGCCTGTGGGCGGCCCGGCCGTCGGTGCCGAGGGTCGGCTGGCCGGCGTGCGCAGATCCTCCACCGCTGGCGCGTCGACAGCCGCCGGCACGTCGACAGGCAGCGCCGCGTCGGCCGGGACAGCACCGGGCCGGAGCGGCTCGCCGGTAGCCGCCGGATCGACCAATGCCGCCAGCGGCAGCGGCTCGACGGTCGCCGCCGGGTCGACCAGCGCCGCCAGTGGCAGGGGCTCGACCAGGGCCGCCGGCAGTGCCGGTTCGACCGCGACATCGGGGCGGGTCGGCAGGATCGGGCCGCGGCCAGCCGCCGGGCCGTGGTCAGCCAACAGGCCGCGACCAGCCGCCGGGCCATCCCCGGCCGCCGGGCCGTGGTCAGCCAACGGGCCGCGAGCCGCCGGGCCGTGGTCGGCCGCCGGGGTCGTTCCGGGCGGGGTCGTCTTCGGGGTACGGGACTTTCTCGGGTTACGCCTGGCGGGCATCCGGGCCTCCTTCGGTGCCGACCGTCCCGGCCGTTCCCGCGCTGCGGCGGTCGGTCGGATCGGCTGGTGACCGTCGCGGCGCGACGGTTGGGTGGGAAGGTACTGCTCACCGGGGATCAGGCAGGCTCGACGCCGCTGAACGGCGGGGATCAAGACGCGCGACGCCCGGGAGCGCACGGACCGCGACGCGGGGCGGCGGACCGGCTCGGAAGTGGGGCGTCAGTTACGCATGCCGGAACCCTAACCACCGGCTGGGGAGACGCGCATCCGAATTTACTGGCACGATCGGCAGATGCTGATCGCGTTCTCGATCACCCCGCTGGGCGGCGGCGACTCCGTGGGCGACCTCGTGGCAGAGGCGGTACGGGTGGTCCGCGAGTCCGGGCTGCCGAACCGGACCGACGCCATGTTCACCACCGTCGAGGGCGAGTGGGACGAGGTGATGGCGGTGGTCAAGCGCGCCGTCGACGTGGTGGCCGCGCAGGCCCCCCGGGTGAGCGTCGTCCTCAAGGCCGACGTCCGGCCCGGAGTCACCGATGCGCTCACCGCGAAGGTGGCGCGGGTGGAGGAACGACTGGCCCAGGGGTGAGCGTGTACCTCGGTCGGCCGGTGGACGCGGTGGACGGACTGGCCGCGACCAGGCGGTGACCCGCCGTGGGACGACCTGCCCGTGAGGCCGGATGCCGCGATACCGTCGCAGGGACAGTTCGACGGCGAGAGGTGGCGGCACGAATGGCTCAGCAGGCGACAGCGCAGATCGGCGTGACCGGGCTGGCGGTGATGGGCCGGAACCTGGCCCGCAACCTGGCCCGCAACGGCTTCACCGTGGCGGTGCACAACCGGTCCCCGGAACGCACCCGCAGCCTCGTCGCGGAGCACGGCGACGAGGGCACCTTCGTGCCCGGTGAGTCGATGGCCGACTTCGTGGCGTCGCTGGAACGACCCCGCGCGGTGATCGTGATGGTCAAGGCCGGTGCGCCCACCGACGCGGTCATCGACGAGTTGGTGCCGCTGCTGGACGAGGGCGACATCATCGTCGACTGTGGCAACGCCCACTTCGCCGACACCCGCCGGCGCGAGGAGTCGCTGCGCGCGCAGGGGCTGCACTTCAGCGGCACCGGCGTCTCCGGCGGCGAGGAGGGCGCGCTGCTCGGCCCGAGCATCATGCCGGGTGGCTCGACCGAGTCGTACGCGAAGCTCGGGCCGATGTTCGAGAAGATCGCCGCCCAGGTGGACGGTGTGCCGTGCTGCATGCACGTCGGGCCGGACGGCGCCGGGCACTTCGTCAAGATGGTGCACAACGGCATCGAGTACGCCGACATGCAGCTCATCGCCGAGGCGTACGACCTGCTGCGGGCCGGGCTGGACGTGACCCCGGCGGAGATCGCCGAGATCTTCCGCGAGTGGAACAGCGGCGAGCTGGAGTCGTTCCTCATCGAGATCACCGCCGACGTGTTGGCGCACACCGACGCGGCGACCGGCCGGGCGTTCGTCGACATCGTGCAGGACCGGGCCGAGCAGAAGGGCACCGGCCGGTGGACCGTGCAGAGCGCCCTGGACCTGGGCATTCCGATCACCGGGATCGCCGAGGCCACGTTCGCGCGCTCGCTGTCCGGGCACGTCGACCAGCGCGAGGCGGCCCGCCGGGCCTTCCCGGACGCCGGTGAGAAGTGGCAGGTGGCCGACCGGGACGCGTTCGTCGAGGACGTCCGCCGGGCGCTGCTCGCTTCCAAGATCGTCGCGTACGCCCAGGGTTTCGACCACATCCGGGCCGGCAGCAGCGAGTTCAACTGGGACATCGACCTGGGCGGTACGGCGACCATCTGGCGGGGTGGCTGCATCATCCGGGCCCGGTTCCTGAACCGGATCCGCGAGGCGTACGACGAGCAGCCCGACCTGCCGACGCTGCTGGTGGCGCCGTACTTCGCCGAGGCGGTCAGCGCGGGCGTGCCGAGCTGGCGGCGGGTGGTGGCCGACGCGGCGCAGGCGGGTGTGCCGACGCCGGCGTTCTCGTCGTCGCTGGCGTACTTCGACGCGCTGCGCGCCGAGCGGCTGCCCGCCGCGCTGATCCAGGGCCTGCGGGACAACTTCGGCGCGCACACCTACCAGCGTGTGGACCGCGAGGGCTCGTTCCACACCACCTGGGCTGGCGACAAGACGGAGTCCCCGGCCTGACGACGCGGACATGATCGCGCGCCATCCATGATGTAGTGGCCTCCCGACGGCGGGAGGCCACTACATCCACGTTCGGGCGTGATCATGCGAGGCATCGCGAGCGCTCAGGCGACGGTGGCGTGCATCTCCCACACGAGGATCTCCGCCGGCTCGTCGGCGGTGACCCGTCGACCGCCGGTCATGGTGAGCCTCGCCGCGTCCCCGGTGCCGAGTGGGCCGCTGTCCTCCAGGGTGACCGTGCCGTCGGGCACGTACACGTGCACAAAGGGCGCGTCCGGGATGGTGACCTCGTCGCCGGGGCGGAGGCGGGCGGCGTGCAGGGTCACGTACCGGTTGCGGATCCGGATGGCGGACGCGCCGTCGTAGCGGTCCATTCCGGAGGCGATCGGCACCAGGCCGCCGCGCAGCAACTCGTCCTCGATCTCCAGCTGCTCGTAGCCGGGGTCCACCCCCTGCTCGTCGGGGAGCACCCACATCTGCACGAAGTGCACGGGGTCGCTGTGCGGCTGTTGGTTGTCGAGGAGCCGCCAGGCGTCGTTCTTCTCCGAGTGCAGGATGCCGGTGCCGGCGCTCATCCGCTGGGCCAGGCCCGGGTAGATCACCCCGGAGTGGCCGGTGGAGTCCTGGTGTACGAGTGAACCTCGCAGCACCCAGGTGACGATCTCCATGTCCTGGTGCGGGTGGGTCTCGAAGCCGGCGCCCGGCCGGACCACGTCGTCGTTGTTGACCAGCAGCAGCCCGTGGTGGGTGTTGGCCGGGTCGTAGTGCCGGGAGAACGAGAAGGAGTGCTTCGAGTCCAGCCAGGAGATCCGGGTGGCGAAGCGGTCCTCGGCGCGGCGTAAGTCGACCGCCGGCGCGGGCGCGGTCACCAGGCACGCTGCCCGGCGTCGGGGATCGACGGCGCCCAGGTCAGGGCCGGCTCTCCGGTGGCCAGCTCGGCGATCTCACCGGTGCGCAGCGCGGGCGTGTGACCGAACTCGGCGCAGTGCTGCTCGGCGATCTCGGCGCAGATCTCGGCGACCTGCTCGCAGATCGGATCGCCCAGGTCGGCCGCGTTCAACGCCATGATCATCTTGTACCGGAGATCCCGCACACCCACCCCGCCCGATAGTTCCCGCCCCCCTTTTCCGAACCCTACCGACCCCCACCCCTCCAAGCCCCAAAACCCACAACCCACCAAACTCCGACCCGCCCCAACCCGCCCCGCCCCGACTCGACCCGCCTCGACCCGCCCCAACCTCACCGCCCCACCCCCGCCCCGCCCCGACCTCGCCCCCGCCCCACCCCCGCCTTGTCGATCATGGAGTTGTGGTGGTGAACGAAAGTCGTGAATGCGGCTAAACCGGCCACCAAAACTCCATGATCGACGGGGTGAGGCGAGCGACGGGTGAGGCGAGCGACAGGGTCAGACGCACGACAGGGTCAGACGAGCGACAGGGTGAGACGCACGCGCCGCCCCGCACGTTGTGCGGGGCGGCGTCGGGTGGGTGGTGGGGTTGCGTTACCAGAACCGGCGACGCTTGGCTTTCTGCGGGCGGATCAGGTCCGCGCCCCTCGTCAGCAGCCGGGTCGCCCCGGAGGGACCACGGCGGGCCTCCAGGGTGTGGCTGAGTCGACGCGCGCCGGCCGCGGCCAGTGGCGCCGCGACGGCCATCACCGCCCACTGGGCAATGCGCTTCTGGATCATGTGGGTTCACCTCCGTCAGTGGCTCCTGACGTTCCTGATACCCAGAGTGACGTGTGGATAAGCCTCACTCAGGCCGTCGGAGCCACCGGATTGGGCAGCGCGCCTCCGAAGCGCCGATCCCGCTGGGCGTACAGCTCGCACGCGTACCAGAGGTGGCGGCGGTCGAAGTCCGGCCAGAGCGTGCCGAGGAAGATCAACTCGGCGTACGCGGTCTGCCAGAGCAGGAAGTTGGAGATCCGTTCCTCGCCGGAGGGCCGCAGGAACAGGTCCACCTCCGGGATCTCCGGGTGGTAGAGGTACTTCGCGACGGTCTTCTCGGTGACCTTCGCCGGGTCCAGTCGACCGGCCGCGACGTCTCGGGCGATCGCGGCGGCGGCGTCACCGATCTCGGCGTGCCCGCCGTAGTTGACGCAGAACTGCAGGGTGAGCGTCGAGTTGTCGCGGGACATCTCCTCGGCGGTCTGCAGCTCGGAGATGACGCTCTTCCACAACCGCCCCGGACGCCCCGACCAGACCACCCGGACGCCCAGGTCGACCAACTGGTCGCGGCGTCGACGGATGACGTCCCGGTTGAACCCCATGAGGAACCGGACCTCGTCGGGCGAGCGCCGCCAGTTCTCGGTAGAGAAGGCGTACGCCGACAGGTAGGGGATGCCCATCTCGATGGCGCCCTCGATCGTGTCGAAGAGGCTGTGCTCCCCCGCCTCGTGCCCCTTGGTGCGGGGCAGCCCGCGGTCCTTGGCCCACCGACCGTTGCCGTCCATCACGATGGCCACGTGCTTCGGCACCGCCCCCGTGGGCAGCGCCGGCGGCCGGGCGCCGGACGGGTGGGGCGTCGGTGGCGTCGGCTCGCGCCGACCGGACCTCGTCGATCGGATCACTCGGCTCTCTCCTTGCTCGTGCCGTCCGCTCCGGAACCGGCGTCACCGCCCGGCCGGAGCATCGCAGCCCCGGAACCGGCGTCACCGCCCGGCCGGAGCATCGCAGCCCCGGAACCGGCGTCACCGCGCGGCCGGAGCATCCCCGCCCCACCGCCACCCGGCGGCGGGACCGTACCGGCGACCGGGGTGGTGCTCCGGTCGACCAGCGGCAGCGAGCGTAACGCGCGTTCCAGGTGCCACTGGAGGTGCGCCGCCACCAGGCCGCTGCACTCCCGTCGTACCCCGGTGTCGGTGGCATCGGCGACCACCCAGTCGCCGGTGGTCAGCGCGGACATCAGGTCGATGGTGGCCGGTGCGGGGTGGGCCGCGCCCGGCGGCCGGCAGTCCGGGCACACCGCGCCGCCGGCCGGCACGGAGAACGCGCGGTGCCGCCCGGGGGTGCCGCAGACGGCACAGGCGGTCAGCGCCGGCGCCCAGCCGGCGAGGGCCATCCCCCGCAGCAGGTACGCGTCGAGCACGAGGGTGGTGTCATGCTCGCCCCGCGACAGCGCCTTCAACGCCCCCACGGTGAGCTGGAACAGCCGCAGCGATGGTTCCCGCTCGATGGGTGTCAGCCGCTCGGCGGTCTCGGCGATCGCGCTGGCCGCCGTGTAGCGGGGGTAGTCGCCGAGGAACCGCTTGCCGTACAGGTTGATGCCCTCGACCTGGCTGACCGTGTGCAGCGAGCTGCCGTGGTTGCCCTTGGGGTCACCGGCGAGTTGCAGGTCGATGTGACCGAACGGCTCCAGGCGGGCGCCGAACTTGCTCATGGTGCGCCGGACCCCACGGGCGACCGCCCGCAGTCGGCCGTGCCGGCGGGTCAGCAGGGTGATGATCCGGTCGGACTCGCCGAGCTTCTGCACGCGCAGCACCACCGCGTCGTCGCGGTAGAGCTGTCGGCGGTACCCGGCCATCGGACCATTCTCCCTCGGGGTGTGAAATCAGGGTCGCTTCGGGGTGGACGCGAGGATGAACCCCGATGTGCCGGGCCGACGCCCGCCCGTAGCGTGCTGGCCATGGCACCGCACCAGAGCACCACCGTCCGTCGTCGCCGCGCCGCCGCGCCCGTCGCGTTGGGGTTGTCTACCGCCCTCATCCTGCTGGCCGGGTGCGACAACCTGTCGTTCCGTCGGCTCGACTACGACGACACCGAGCCGGTGAAGATCACCACCATCCGGGTGGACGGGGGCTCCGGGGACGTGATCATCCGAGGCACCGGCGCGGCGGGCGAGGCGCGGATCAAGCGGGTGGTGCGCTACCAGGGCGGCGAGCCCAAGGCGCGGTACGAGATCAAGGACAGCGAGTTGGTGTTGAACACCGACTGCGGTGACCGGTGCAGCGTCTCGTACGAGGTGACCGTGCCGGCGGGCGTGAGCGTGCAGGGCGACAGCGGCTCGGGCGACGTCGAGCTGACCAAGGTGGGCGCGGTGAAGCTGCGGCTGGGCTCGGGTGACGTGCGGATCACCGAGGTCACGGGGGCGCTCGACGTGGAGACCGGCTCGGGGAACATCGACCTGAGCGAGGCCGATTCGACGGTACGGCTGCGGGCCGGCTCCGGCGACGTCAGCGCCCGCCGGGTGGCCGGCGCGACGGACGCCGAGGCCGGCTCGGGCAACGTGACCATCGAGTTGGAGACGCCGACCTCGGCGCGGGCGCACGCCTCCAGCGGGGACGTCAACCTGCTCGTGCCGGCGGGCAGCTACCGGGTCCGCTCCAGCACCGGCTCCGGCGACGCGCGGATCACCGTGGCGGACGACCCGGCGGCCTCCCTGGTGCTCGACGGCTCGGCCGGCAGCGGCGACGTGACCATCAGCGCGCGCTGATTTCGACCGTCGCCGCCTCGGTGGGCGTCCGCTGTGCCGGCACGGTGGCCCGCCCCGCGCTCTCGCCGACCGCGCGCCGATCTGTCCGGGCGTTGCCGGAGACGACCGGCGAGCCGAGGGGAACCAGTTCGGGGCGGCGGCGGGCGGCGACGTCCTCGACCCAGCCGACGGCCAGGGTGACCAGACCGACCAGCGCGAAGACCAGTAGCACCCGTACCGCCAGTCCCACCGGGTCCTGGTGGGACCAGCCGACCACGTCGACGAGCGGGGTGAGCGCCACCACGAACGGCATGTGCCAGAGGTAGATGGTGAGCGCCCGCCGGTTGACCACGGTCACCGCCCGGTCGGCCAGCCGGCTGCGCGACAGCCAGGCCACCCCGGCCGGTGCCCGGCCCAGGACGACCAGGATGAACGCCGCCGACCAGAGGGCGTTGCCCAGGTGGTTGCCGTTGAGGTCGTACCCCCGTGGGCCGGCATGTGTGACGATCCAGGCCCCGCCGACGACGGCGAGGGCCAGCGCGAGCGGGTACAGCACCCGGCCGGTGAGGCGGCGCAGCATCCCGGCGTGGTGGGCGAAGCCCAGCACCCACGCGCCGAAGTACAGCCCGAACTCACGCACCACCGGCGGCGCCGGGTAGATGCCCACCTCGATGGTCACCAGCAGCAGGTACGGGGCGAGCAGGGTGGCAAGCGGGGCCCGCCGGAACAGCCAGAACGCGACCGGTGAGGCGAGTACGAACCAGAGGTAGTCGCGCAGGTACCAGATGACGCTCAGCGCCAGGGCCCCCCAGTTGTTGGCCGGCGGGTCGGCGATCGGGAACAGCCACAGCAGCACCCGTGGGGACAGCGGCAACCCGGTGAACAACATGGCCGGCACGAAGACCACCGCCACCACCCACAGCGACGGCAGCAGGCGGCGCAGCCGACGGCCGACCGCCGCCGGGCCGGACCGGGCGAGCGAGGCGGCCATCAGCGAGCCGGCCAGCGCGAACATCACCGACATGGCGGGGAACACCAGGGTGAGGGTCGCCCACCCGGTGACGTGGTAGACGACGACTCGGACGATGGCCAGGAAACGGAGCAGATCGAGATATCTGTTGCGCATCATCCTGCATCTGGATCGGGGGCGCGGGGGTTGCCCTCTCCCCTACCCGGCCCGACCCACGAGCCAAACGACGCCTCAGAAACCCAGCTTGCGCAACTGCCGTGGGTCGCGCTGCCAGTCCTTCGCGACCCGGACGTGCAGGTCCAGGTAGACCCGCGAGCCGAGCAGCTCCTCGATCTGCCGACGGGCGTTGGTGCCGACCTCCTTGAGCCGGCTGGCCCGGTGGCCGAGCACGATCGCCTTCTGGCTGGGACGCTCCACGTACACGTCGGCGTAGATCTTCATGAGCTGACCCTCGGGGATCATCTCCTCCACCACCACGGCGATGGAGTGCGGCAGCTCGTCGCGGACACCCTCCAGGGCCGCCTCCCGGATCAGCTCCGCGACCAGCACCTGCTCCGGGTCGTCGGTCAGCATGTCGTCGGGGTAGAGCTGCGGCGACGGCGGCAGGTACTTCGTCATCACGTCGACGAGGGTGTCCACCTGGTGCCCGGAGACCGCGCTCACCGGCACGATCTCGGCGAACTCCCCCAGCTGACTGACCGCGAGCAACTGCTCGGCCAGGCGACGCTTGTCCACCAGGTCGGTCTTGGTGACCACCGCCAGCACGGTCGCCTTCAGCTCGGCCAGCTCGCCCGTGATGAACCGGTCACCGCGCCCGACCGGCTCGTCCGCCGGGATGCACAGGCCGATGACGTCGACCTCGGTCCAGGTGGAGCGGACCAGGTCGTTGAGGCGCTCGCCGAGCAGCGTACGAGGTCGGTGCAGGCCCGGCGTGTCCACCAGGACCAGCTGCGACTCGGGGCGGTGCAGCACCGCCCGGATGACGTGCCGGGTGGTCTGCGGCTTGTTCGACGTGATCGCGATCTTGGTGCCGACGATCGCGTTGGTCAGGGTGGACTTCCCAGCGTTGGGCCGGCCGACGAAACAGCCGAACCCGGCCCGGTACGGGCGGGCCTCCGGGTCGCGCACCGGGCTCACTCGGTCACCGTGCCGAGGACCGTGCCGTCCGGGGCGGCGACGTGGATCGGTGCGTCCGGGGCGAGGTCACGCACCACGGCGTGCCCCGCGCCGTCCAGCGTCGACGCCTCGGTCACCACCGCCGCCGCCTCCAGCCGACTCGCCCCGGCGGCGACCGCCGAGGCCACCGCCAACTGCAGCGCGGTGAGGGTCAGCGAGGGCAGCGCCACGCTCGCCGCCGCGTACGTCCGACCGTCCTGATCCCGGACCGCGGCGCCCTCCACGGCACCGACCCGCGCACGGGCGCCCCGGGCCAGGACGACGAGCTTGCCGTCCTCGGCGCTCAACGGCGCCGACGCGCCGGGGGTGGGCCGGGCGGTGGGCGCGGCGGGTGTCTCAGGCATCGGCGGCTTGCCTCTCGTCGTCTCGGTAGTGGTTCGGGTCGCCGCCGGGGCCGGCGTGGTCGCCGCGCCCGGTGGCGTCCTGCGTGTCGCCCGACTCCACCCTGCTCACCAGGACGGTGTCGATCCGGTTGCGCCGACCGGTGGTGCCCTCGGCGACCAGCCGGAGACCGGCCACCTCGACCTCCGCTCCGGGGATCGGCACCCGCCCCAGCGACTGGGCGAGCAGGCCACCGACCGTCTCCACCTCGTCGGTGGGCAGGTCGGTGTCGAACAGCTCGCCCAGGTTCTCCACCGGCAGGCGGGCCGTGACCCGCACCGAGGAGTCCGCGAGGCGCTCGACCGGCGGGCGTTCGACATCGTACTCGTCGGTGATCTCACCGACGATCTCCTCCAGGATGTCCTCGATGGTGACGAGACCACCGGTGCCGCCGTACTCGTCGACCACGATGACCAGGTGGTTGCGTGCCGCCTGCATCTCCGACAGCAGGTCGTCGACCGGCTTGGACTCCGGCACGAAGGTCGCCGGGCGCATCAGCTCGGCCACCGGCACCTGCTCGGCGCCCGGGTCGCCGCCGCGCGACCGGCGGATCAGGTCCTTGAGGTAGAGCACCCCGAGTACGTCGTCGACGCTCTCGCCGATGACCGGGATGCGGGAGAAACCCGAGCGCAGGAAGAGCACCAGCGCCTGGGCCAGGGTCTTGCCCTCCTCGATCCACACCATCTCGGTGCGCGGCACCATCACCTCGCGGGCGATGGTGTCACCGAGCGCGAAGACCGAGTGGATCATCTGGCGCTCGCCGTGCTCCACGACGCCACGCTGCTCGGCCAGGTCGACCAGCTCACGCAGCTCCACCTGGCTGGCGAACGGCCCCTCCCGGAAGCCGCGCCCCGGAGTGACCGCGTTGCCGATCAGGATGAGCAGCGACGCGAGCGGGTTGAGCGCGCGACCCAGCCAGCGGACCAGCGGCGCGACCGCCCGGCCCACGGCGTACGCGTGCTGCCGGCCGATGGTGCGCGGGGCGACACCGACCACCACGAAGCTGACCACAGTCATCGCGCCCGCGGTGACCAGCGCGGCCCGCCAACCCGCGCCGAAGCTGTCCACCGCGACAAGCGCCACCAGCGTGGTGGCGGTCAGCTCGGCGAGCAGCCGCAACAACAGCAGCAGGTTGAGATGCCGGACGACGTCCCCGGCCACGACCTGGAGGGTACGGGCGCCGCGCACGCCGTCCCGGGCCAGTTCGGCGGCCCGGGCCGGCGAGACCGCGGCGAGCGCCGCCTCGGTCATCGCGATCACACCGGCCAGCACGACCAGGCCGGCCGCGAAGACGATCAGTTGCAGGTCGGGGAGGCCGGCCGTGGGGCCGACCGCGAGTAACACAGGAGTGGACATCACGGGGTACGGGTCGACCGCCAGCTCGCCAGCAGCCGAGCCTGGAGGCCGAACATCTCCCGTTCCTCCTCCGGCTCCGCGTGGTCGTACCCGAGCAGGTGCAGCACCCCGTGCACGGTGAGCAGGTGCAGCTCGTCGGCCGGGGCGTGCCCGGCGGTCGCGGCCTGCTTGGCGGCCACCTCGGGGCAGAGCACGATGTCGCCGAGCAGGGCCGGTTCGCCGCCGGCCGGGGCGGTCTCGCCCGGACCGTGGTCGACGCTTCCCTCGTCCATCGGGAAGGCGAGGACGTCGGTGGGGCCGTCCCCGCCCATCCAGCGGTGGTTCAGCTCGGTCATGTAGTCGATGTCGACCAGCAGCACGGACAGCTCGGCGAGGGGATTGACCCCCATCTCGTCGAGGGCGTGCCGGGCGACGGCGAGCACGGCGTCGGTGTCGACGTCGACACCGGACTCGTTGGCGATCTCGATGGACAACTGCTTTCCTCTGCTTTAGCGGCGGCGGCCGGCCCGGCCGCCCTGGGCGGGTCGCCCGGGCACGGCATGGACGCCCTGCGCCTGCTGGTTCTCCCGCTCGGCGTCCCAGCGGGCGTACGCGTCGACGATCTCCCCGACCAGCCGGTGGCGAACCACGTCGGTGCTGGACAACTGGGCGAAGTGCACGTCGTCGACGTTTTCCAGGATCTCCCGGACGACCCGTAGGCCGCTGCTCGTCCCACCGGGAAGGTCCACCTGGGTGATGTCACCCGTCACGACGATCTTGGAGTTGAAGCCGAGCCGCGTCAGGAACATCTTCATCTGCTCGGGCGTGGTGTTCTGCGCCTCGTCCAGGATGATGAACGCGTCGTTGAGCGTCCGACCGCGCATGTACGCCAGAGGCGCGACCTCGATCGTGCCGGCGGCCATCAGCTTCGGGATCGACTCCGGGTCGAGCATGTCGTGCAGCGCGTCGTAGAGCGGGCGCAGGTACGGGTCGATCTTCTCGTTGAGCGTGCCGGGCAGGAAGCCCAGCCGCTCACCCGCCTCGACCGCCGGCCGGGTCAGGATGATCCGGTTGACCTGCTTCGCCTGCAACGCCTGGACGGCCTTCGCCATGGCCAGGTAGGTCTTGCCGGTACCGGCCGGGCCGATGCCGAAGACGATGGTGTGCGAGTCGATCGAGTCGACATACCGCTTCTGCCCGAGCGTCTTCGGACGGATGGTGCGCCCACGGCGGGAGAGGATGTCGAGGGTCAGGACCTCGGCGGGCCGCTCGGCGCTGCCCTGCTCGAGCATGCCGACGGTACGCCGGACGGCGTCAGTGGTCAGGGTCTCGCCTTTCTCGATGAGTTCGAGCAGCTCACTGAAGACCCGCTCGGCGAGGGCGTTGTCGGCGGGAGCGCCGGTGATGGTGATCTCGTTGCCGCGGACGTGCACGTCACTGGCGACCGAGCGTTCGACGAGGCGCAGGATCTCGTCACCCGCGCCCAGCAGATTGACCATGATCTTGGGGTCGGGCACGGTGATCCTGGTCTGCACCCGGGGCGGGCCGGGAGGTGGGGTGCCAGTCATAGGTCGGGCCGAGGGGCCCTGCGCACCTGCTCTCAATCTCGGCGCCGGCCCAGCTGGCACGGCGTGCGGACGTTACACCCATCGTATCGGGTCAACGCGGGCCGCATCGCGCCCATTTCCGCTGGCCGCGATCAACTCGCGACCTGCGGTGGAGAAGCTTCAGGGGCGGTGATCCAGGGGTTCGGTTTCCGCGTCCTCGCTCACGGCCGAGGCCCACGCCTGGGACCAGCGGACCAGCGGGCGCAATGCCTGGTAAGCGCCGCGCCCCAGCCCCGTGAGCGTGTAGGCCGTGTCCGGCTGCTGGGCGACGAGGTGAGCGCCAAGTAGTTCGGTCAGCCGTTGGCGCAGGACGCTGGAGGACATGTTGTCGCAGCGCTGCTGCAACGCGCGGAAACCGAGCGGCCCGTGCTGCAACTCCCAGACGATGCGCAGGTTCCAGCGGCGGCCAAACAGGTCGAGAGCGGCCATAAGAGGTCGTCCGGTAATCGATCCGCGTACCGGCTGGCCGGGCCTGGGTACCGTCATCGCCTTGCCGCCCCTCTTGATGCTTCGATCTTAGATACAGCAGCATCCAGTCGGCGCGCTGCCCCTATCCGGCAAGCGCGCGGACGACCGCCAACCCGCCGACCCGGGTCCTGATGCCCGCCGGCCCGCGTCGGGCCGAAGCGAGCACGCTGGCGGGTCGACCGAGGGTGTCACCCTGCTCCACCTCGATCGCGACCGTCTGCGCCCCTGTCGAGTCGAGCAGGTGGGCGGCGAGGCAGCCGGTGCTGTTGGCGTTGGCGACGTCCTCGTCGACACCGATAGCCGGCGCGAACATCCGGGCCGCACCCGGTCGGTCGCCCAGCGGCGGCACGTACACGAAACAGCCGAGGAGCCCGTACCGCCGGCACGCCGCAGCCAGCCTGCCGAGGTGTGGGCGGACTCGGACCAGCGCCGACCGGTCGCGGACCGGTACGAGCATGCGCGGTGCGCCGGGCGCCGCGATCCGTGGCCCGTCCTCCGGATGCGGATCGTCCGCCGTGAGCCCGAGCGCGTCGACGATCGCGGCCCGCTCGTTCGGCGCCGGGTGACGCAGTGCGACGAGTCCCTGGTCGAACCACACCTCGATGCCGCCGGGGCGGCGGATCGCGACGGTGTCGAAAGTGCGCCCGCCGGTGTGTTGGCGATCGTTGAGCTCATCGCGGCCGGTGCGGGTCAACCGGACGGCCTGCGCGGCAACGGTGCCGTGGCCGCAGCCGGACAGCTCACCGGTGGCGGTGAAGAATCGGACCGGCCAGGCGCCGTCCGGCGTCCGCCCCGGGCCGACGAACGCCGCGTGCGAGGTGCCGGCCGCGGCAGCCACCGCACACCGGTCGGGGTCCGTCGCCGTCGGGTCGTCGTCGGTGACGGCGGTGGGGCTGCCACCCCGGCCGTCGCGCCGCACGCACGCATCGACAATTGTGATCTTCGGCCGGAACATCGACCCACCTTTGAACGCTCGACGAAAGCGGCCCGGCACCGACAACGACCAGATCGAATCGTGTGGCTACGTCGTTCACGAGTGCGCCCTGTCCAGCCAGTCGGTGATGAGGGGGATGGTGTCGGCGAGGGTGTCGACGCGGTGGTGTGCGTCGGCGAGTTCGTCGTCGAGATGGGTGGTGCGTACGGCGATCACTGTCATGCCTGCGGTTCGAGCTGCTTCGATGCCTGCGGGGGCGTCCTCGATCACCAGGCAGTGGGACGCCGGGAGGCCGAGCAACTGCGCCGCCTGTAGGTAGCCCTCTGGATCGGGTTTGCCGAGCCGGACGCGGCCGCTGTCGACCAGCACGGGAGGACCGGGTAAACCGCCTGCGAGCAGGCGGTGCAGCACCGTCGGAGCTCGGCCGGAGGTGACGACGCCCCACCGCCGGCCCTCCAGCAGACGCAACACTGCGGCGGCATCGGGATACACGGGAAAAGCGTCGCCCTCATCGGCCATGAGGTCGCGGACCAGCCGGTATTCGGCGTCGGCGTCGAGCTGTGGCGCTGCGACCGCGATGGTGTCGACAGGCCGGCGGCCATGGGTGTGTGACCAGACCAGGTCAGGGTCGAGGTTGCGTTGCGTCGCCCACCGGCTCCAGATCCGGCGGTAGGCAGGGTACGAATCGACGAGCACACCGTCGACGTCGAACAGCACTGCCTTGTCGGCAGCACCCGCGCGGACGCCGTGCGGGTGATGTGACCCTTGATCCATCACACCGCCAGGTCGTGCAGTGCGCCGACCGTGGTGGCCGCCTGTACGGCCATGTCGTGGATCAGCCGGGCGGCGGGGAGGACCTCGTGCACAAGGTGCACCGACTGACCCGCGTACAGCGCCATGTCTTCCAGGTCACCCGTCATGTCGGGCAGCGGTATCAGGTCCTCGTACCGATGGTGGTTCCGGTCGGCCGCGTCCACCGCCACGACATCGCCCTCGCCGGGACGATGCGGTGCCTGCGGCGAGCCGGCGGCCTCCCATCGTCGAAGGGTCCCGTTGCGCAACGCCCGGTGCGGCGCGTGCGGCCAGCCGCCGTCGAAGCACCGGGTGTACACGGCGTCCACGCCGGCGGCGGCGATCAGATGCCGCCGATACACCTCATGCGTCGCAGCCTCAGCGGCAGCCAGGAAACGAGTGCCCAGCATGACGCCCTGGGCACCGAGCGCCAGCGCCGCCGCGACCCCCCGGCCGTCCGCGATCCCACCCGCGACAACCACGGGTACGGGGCCGACCGCGTCAACGACGGCGGGCACCAGGGCCATTGTGGACGTGCTGCCTCGGACATGACCGCCGGCCTCCCAGCCCTGTGCCACGACGACGTCCACGCCGTCGGCGACCGCGTGGACCGCTTCGGCGACCTCGCCGACCGTGTGCAGATGCAGCGCGGCCGCCGCACGGATCCGGGCGTTCACCGGCGACGGGTCTCCCCAGAAGGTGGAGATGATCGGCACTTCCTCTTCCAGGCACACCGTCAGCAGATCGTCCACCGGAAAATCGAGAACCAGGTTCACGCCGAACAGCCTCGTGGTGAGCTCCCGAGTTCGCCGGATGGTGCGGCGTGCCTGCTCGGGGCTCTGCCAGGTCAACGCCAACATGCCGAGGCCGCCGGCCTCGGATACGGCTGCGGCAAGGTCCGGTCCCGCAGCCGAACCCACCGGCGCCTGGATGATCGGCAGCCCAATGCCCAGCCGTTCGCACAGGGCGGTTCGCAATCCCCTCACGACTCCCCCGACTGCTTCGGAAATCGAATCGCTCGGCGCGGACGTTACTGCTTCGGATATCGAAGCGTCAAGAGCCCTGGCAGAGCGTCGGGCCGGCCGTCAGGTCAGGTCTCGGGCGAGCATCGGGCCGAGTGGCGCGCCGCCGAGCAGGTGGGCGTGCACGTGGAACACCTCCTGCCCGCCGTACACCCCGGTGTTGAACATCAGCCGGAACCCGTCGCCGAGCAGCCCCTCGTCCTCGGCCACCGCGGCGGCCGTGGCCAGCACGGCCCCGGCCAGCGCCGGGTCACCCTCGGCGAGGGTGGCCACGTCGGCGTAGTGCTCCTTCGGAATGACCAGGACGTGCACCGGAGCCTTCGGGTTGATGTCGCGGAAGGCGAGCGTGGTGTCGGTCTCGCGGACCACGGTGGCCGGGATCTCCCCGGCGACGATGCGGCAGAACAGGCAGTCGGATCCCATCGGGGCAGTGTAAGGACGGACGGCACGGCTCAGGCAGGATGGCCGGCATGACGGATCGGGCGGTTCTGGTGACGGGGTCCTCGCGCGGCATCGGCCGGGCGGTGGTGGAGGCGTTCGCCGCCAGTGGGGACCGGGTGGCGATCCACCACCGCGACTCCGCCGAGGCGGCCGAGGAACTACGCGCCGGGCTGCCCGGGTCGGGGCACGTGGTGGTCCGCGCCGACCTGACCGACCCGGCCGCGGTCCGCACCATGGTCGACCGCGCCGCCGATCAGCTCGGTGGCCTGGACGTGCTGGTCAACAACGCCGGCACGTACGGCGACCGGGACGTCCCGCACCCGATCTTCGGCACCTCGTACGAGGAGTGGCAGGCCCGCTGGCGGCAGGTGTTGGAGACCAACCTGACCGGTGCGGGGAACGTGATCTGGTGCGCCGCCCAGCACCTGCGCGAGCGGGGTGGCCGGATCGTCAACGTGTCGTCCCGGGGCGCGTTCCGGGGCGAGCCGGAGCAGCCGGCGTACGGCGCCAGCAAGGCGGGGCTGAACGCGCTCGGTCAGTCCCTCGCCGTGGCGCTCGCGCCGTACGGCATCACGGTCGCCACGGTGGCGCCGGGCTTCGTGGCGACCGACATGACGACCGAGCACCTGCGCGGCGAGCGGGGCGCGGCGATCCGGGCGCAGAGCCCGTTCGACCGGGTGGCCCGCCCGGAGGAGATCGCGGCGGCCGTGCACTGGTTGGCCTCGCCGCAGGCCGAGTGGGCCTCCGGCACCATCGTCGACCTCAACGGCGCTTCGTACCTGCGCAGCTGACCTCGCGATTCAAGCCCGGCGCGGCGTTCACTGACCAACCGGCGGTGCGCTGCGGCTCGTGCGGGCGCGATGGCGGACACCACTGTGAGCGTGATGCCTGTGAGTCATCAAGATGACTCACCGGCATCACGCTCGAAGGAGTGGGCGGCTCCGACCTGCCCGCGTCACCGGCCCGCCAGCCGAGGCCACCAGCGGCCGAAGCGAACGCGGGCCAAGGCCGACGGCCGAAGCGAACGCGGGCCAAGGCCGACGGCCGAAGCGAAC
>NZ_JBNCKS010000023.1:35431-100626 GCF_049841635.1 Micromonospora sp. DT44
GCAGGCCCAGGGTGGCGGCCGAAGCGAACGCAGGCCCAGGGTGGCGGCCGAAGCGAACGCAGGCCCAGGGTGGCGGCCGAAGCGAACGCAGGCCCAGGGTGGCGGCGAGTCGGGGGTGGCCGGCTACCAGCGGCCGAGGCGGGTGGCCAGCACGCTGAGCGCGGCCACGCCGGCCGTGGAGGTACGCAGCACCTCCGGCCCGAGGCGTACCGGCCGGCCACCGGCCTCGCGGAAGGCCGTCAGTTCGGCCGGGGCGATGCCGCCCTCGGGGCCGACCACCAGGACGATCTCCCCGGCCGACGGCAGGTCGACGCCGGTCAGCGGCTCCTCGGCCTCCTCGTGCAGGACGAACCCGGCGGCGGCGCCCGCGATCCGGCGGGCGACCGTGGCGGTGGACTCGTCCGGCGCGCCGGCCACGACGGGCAGCCAGGGCCGGCGGGCCTGTTTCGCCGCCTCGCGGGCGGTGGCGACCCACTTGTCGCGTGCGCGTACGCCCCGGTCACCGCGCCACTGGGCCACCGAGCGCGACGCCGCCCAGGGCACGATCTCGTCCACCCCGACCTCGGTCATCGCCTGCACGGCCAGCTCGCCCCGGTCACCCTTGGCGATGCCCTGCACGGTGACGATCCGGGGTACGGGCGCGTCCGCGTACCCCCGGGAGGTGACGGCGACCTCCAGGCTGCCCCGGCCGACGGCGGTGACCACGGCGGCGGCCGTGCCGCCCCGACCGTCGGCGAGCAGCAGCTCCTCGCCGACGCGCAGCCGCTGCACGGTGGCGGCGTGGTGCCCCTCCGGGCCGTCCAGGGTCAGCGCGTCACCGATGGGCAGCGCCTCCACCAGGAACAGCGGCGCCGACACTTCAGGCGTGCCCGTTGAACGCGTCGCGCATCCGGGAGAAGAAGCCGCCCTGCTTGGTCAGCTCGGCGACCTCCTCGCCCCGGGTCTTGGCGAAGTCGCGCAGCATCTTCTCCTGGTCGGGGTCGAGCTTGGTGGGCGTCCGGACGTCCAGGTGCACGTAGAGGTCACCCCGGCCGGTGCCGCGCAGGTGCGGTACGCCCCGGGCGCGCAGTCGCAACGTGCTGGCCGGCTGGGTGCCGGCCTTGACGTCGACGGTCTCCTCGCTGTCCAGCGTCTTGATGGTGAGCCGGGTGCCCAGCGCGGCGGCGGTCATCGGCACGGTGACGCGGCAGTGCAGGTCGTCACCCTTGCGGGAGTAGACGTCGTGCGGACGCTCGTGGATCTCCACGTAGAGGTCGCCGGCGGTGCCGCCGCCCGGGCCCACCTCACCCTGCTGGGCCAGCCGGATCCGCATGCCGTCCTCGACGCCGGCCGGGATCTTGACGGTGAGCGATCGGCGCGTGCGTACCCGGCCGTCGCCGGCGCAGGTCGGGCAGGGGTGCGGGATGGTGGTGCCGTAGCCCTGGCAGACGGTGCACGGCCGGGCCGAAACGACCTGGCCGAGGAAGGTGCGCTGCACGGACTGCACCTCGCCCCGGCCGGCGCACGCCTCGCAGGTGGCCAGGTGGGTACCGGCCGCGGTGCCGGCGCCCGAGCAGGTGGTGCAGAGCACGGCGGTGTCGACGGTGATCGGGGCCTCGACGCCGAACGCCGTCTCGTGCAGGTCCAGTTCGAGGCGCAGGATCGCGTCCGCGCCCGGTCGGGTCCGGGGACGCGGCCCACGGCCGGCACCGCCCGCGGCACCACCGAAGAACGCGTCCATGATGTCCTGGAAACCGACGAACGGGCCGGCTCCCCCCGGACCACCCGGGCCGCCCGCGCCCCCGCCGCCGGGGGCGAGTGGGTCGCCACCCAGGTCGACGATCTGCCGCTTCCGGTCGTCCGAGAGGACCTCGTACGCGGCGTTGATGTCCTTGAACTTCTCCTGGGCCTCCGGGTCCGGATTGACGTCCGGGTGGAACTGGCGCGCCAGCTTGCGGTAGGCGCGCTTGATCTCGTCATCGGAGGCTTCCCGGCTGACACCGAGGATGCCGTAGTAGTCCCTGGCCACTGCGTTCCGTGTCCTCATGTTCGTCTCGCGTTGCGCCGACCGGCGGCCGCAGCCGGCCGTCGGCCCTGACTGGTCAGTTCTGGGCCAGCAGCTCGCCCACGTAGCGTGCCACGGCGCGCACCATGGCGATATTGCCGGGGTAGTCCATCCGGGTCGGCCCCAGCACTCCCAAGCCGCCCACGATGGTGGCCCCCGGGCCGTACCCGGTGCTGACCACCGAGGCGGCACGCAGGTTGTCGAACTCGTTCTCGTCGCCGATCAGCACCCGGGTCGTGCTGGGCTCGGTCTCGCCGATGAGCTTGAGGAGCACGACCTCCTCCTCCAACGCCTCCAGGATGGGCCGCAGCGAACCCTGGAAGTCGAGCAGACCACCCCGGGTCAGGTTGGCGGTGCCGGCCAGGGCGATGCGTTCCTCGTGCCGCTCGACGAGCGTCTCCAGCAGGACGGTGGAGAGCGTGGTCATGGCCGGGCGCAGCTGCACCGGCGCCTCTTCCACAAGCGCCTGCACCAGCGGCGGGGTGTCCGACATGCGCTCGCCGGCGAGCTTCTCGTTGACCAGGCGACGCAGGTCGGTGACGTCGTCGGCGGGCACCGGCCCGGGCAGCTCCACCAGCCGCTGCTCCACCCGGCCGGTGTCCGCGATCATCACGAGCATCAGCCGGGTGGTGGAGATCGGTACCAGCTCCAGGTGACGGACCGAGGAGCGGGCGAGGCTCGGGTACTGCACCACGGCCACCTGCCGGGTCAACTGGGCGAGCAGCCGTACGGTGCGGTGGACCACGTCGTCGAGGTCGACGGCCCCGACGAGGAAGCGCTCGATGGCCCGGCGTTCGGCCGGACTGAGCGGCTTGACCCGGGACAGCCGGTCGACGAAGAGACGGTAGCCACGGTCGGTGGGCACCCGGCCGGCGCTGGTGTGCGGCTGCCGGATGTAGCCCTCTTCCTCCAGCACGGCCATGTCGTTGCGGACCGTCGCCGGGGAGACCCCGAGCTGGTGCCGCTCGACCAGCGCCTTGCTGCCGACCGGCTCCTGGGTCGAGACGTAGTCCTCGACGATTGCGCGGAGCACGGCGAGCTTCCGGTCGTCCAGACCCATCCTCCGCACCTCCTGTCGCACGTCGGCCGCCGGCCCACCCGGGCCGACGGACCGTCCTGGCACTCGACTGTAACGAGTGCCAGTCTACGTCGGCGTGCCCGCCGACGCGATGATCAACGACGGCCCGTGACATCCCGCGCGAGCCGATCGGCCCGGGCGACGGGGCGATGTCGCTCTGGTGCAGCGTTGCTCACGGCACCTACCGTGACAACCATGACTGAACCACCTCGCCCTCCCGGCGCGGGAGACCCCGGCAACTACCCGCCGGAGCCGAATCTCCCCGGCTCGTCCTCGTCGGCCGAGCCGCCCACCGCACCACTGTCCGGGGCGCCCGGCCCGGGCGGCTATCCCCCAGCCGGTGGCTATCCGCCGCCCACCGGTGACCAACCGCCGTCGGGCGGCTACCCTCCGCCGGGCGGCTACCCCCCACCAGGGGGTTACCCCCCGCCGGGTGGCACGACTGGCGGGTATCCGACCGGCGGCGCGTACGGCGGCCCCGGCGGCGGTTACGCCAACAACGAGGACAAGACCTGGGCGCTGGTCGCCCACTTCGGCGGCGCGGCCGGGATGATCATCAGTGGCGGCGTGCTCGGCTGGATCGCCCCGCTGGTGGCGCTGCTGGCCCGGGGCAGCCAGTCCCCGACCGTCCGGGCGCACGCCGTGTCGGCGCTCAACTTCCAGCTCATCTGGTCGATCGTCGGCCTGGTCGGCTGGGTGCTGTCCTGCATCTTCATCGGCTTCATCGGCGTCGTGGCGGCCGTCGTGCTCGGAGCCGTGTGCGGCATCCTCGCCGGCATCAAGGCCAACGAGGGGCAGCTCTACCGCTACCCGCTCTCCGCCAACTTCATCAAGTGATCCGGGCCGGCCGCTCCCCCGGCCGGTCCGGCACACCGCCGCCGGCCGGGCGGGCGTCCGGCTCAGGGCAGCAGGTCCCGCACGACCGCGTCGGCGAGCAGCCGGCCGCGCAGGGTGAGGACCGCCCGTCCGGCGGCGTACCTGTCGGCGTCCAGCAGACCGTCGGCGAGGGCCCGCGCGGCACCGGCCCGGCCGGCGTCGTCGAGCACCCGCAGCGGCAGTCCGCTGGCGAGCCGCAGCCGAAGCATCACGTCCTCCATGTGCGCCTCGTCCGTGGTCAGCACCTCGCGGGCCAGGCCGGGTGACGCGCCGGCCGCCAGCCGCTGGGCGTACGTGGTGGGGTGCTTCACATTCCACCAGCGCACCCCGCCGACGTGGCTGTGCGCGCCCGGCCCGAGGCCCCACCAGTCGGCGCCGGTCCAGTAGAGCAGGTTGTGCCGGCACCGGGCCTCGTCGGTGCGCGCCCAGTTGGACACCTCGTACCAGGAGAGGCCGGCCGCGTCGAGGGCGGCCTCCGCGGCCAGGTAGCGGTCCGCCGCCACGTCGTCACTGGGGTACGGCAACTCGCCGCGCTTCATCCGCGCGGCGAGCCGGGTGCCGTCCTCCACGATGAGGGCGTACGCGCTGACGTGGTCGACCCCGGCGGCCACGACCTGCGCCAAGGTGGCGGCGAAGTCCTCGGCCCGTTCCCCCGGCGTGCCGTAGATCAGGTCCAGGTTGACGTGGTCGAACCCGGCCTCGCGCGCCTCGCGGGCGGCGGCGGTGGCCCGGCCGGCGCTGTGCTTGCGGTCGAGGATCGCCAGCACACCGGGCGACGCGGACTGCATGCCCAGCGAGATCCGGGTGTAGCCGGCCGTGCGCAGCAGCTTCAACGACTCCGGCGTGACCGACTCCGGATTCGCCTCGGTGGTCACCTCGGCGTCGGCGGCGAGCCCCCAGGTGCGGTCGATGCCCTCGAGGATGCGGGCCAGGTCGTCGGCGGGGAGCAGGGTGGGCGTGCCGCCACCGACGAAGACGGTGTCGACGCGGGGTGGCGGGTTGTCGCCGAGCACCCGGGCGGCGAGCGCCAGCTCAGCCAGCACGGTGTCGGCGTACGCCTCGCGGCTCGCGCCCCCACCCAGCTCGGCGGCCGTGTACGTGTTGAAGTCGCAGTAGCCGCAGCGACTGGCGCAGAACGGGACGTGGACGTACACGCCGAAGCCGCGCGCGCCGACCGCCGTGGTGGCGGTGGCGGGCAACGATCCGTCGACGGGGACGGTCTCACCATCTGGAAGGACGCCGGGCATGGCCACTAGTGTGCCCGGCATGACCTCTCCCGACGTGCTCGTGCGGGTCGCCACGGCCCGTGGGGTGACCACCCTCACCCTGGACAGCCCGCACAACCGCAACGCGCTCTCGACCGCTCTGATGACCCAGTTGCTGGCCGGGCTGACGGACGCGGTGGCCGACGACGCGGTCCGCGTGATCGTGCTCGACCACACCGGTCCGGTCTTCTGCTCGGGCGCGGACCTGAAGGAGACCGCCGCGGCGTACGCCAGCGGAACCGTGCCCGCCGGCATGCTGGGCGACGTGCTGGCGGCGCTCTGGGAGTGCCCGAAGCCGATCCTGGCCCGGGTCGCCGGGCCCGCGCGGGCCGGCGGACTGGGCCTCATCGCCGCCGCTGATCTCGCGGTCTGCGCCGACGAGGCGACGTTCGCGTTCACCGAGGTCCGCATCGGGGTGATCCCGGCGGTGATCTCGGCGACCGTGCTGCCCCGGCTGCACCCCCGCGCCGCCGCCGAGCTGTACCTGACCGGGAACACCTTCGACGGGCGGCGTGCCGTCGAGGTCGGCCTGGTGACGGCCTCGGTGCCGGCCCGGGAGCTGGACGACGTCGTGCGGGGCTACTGCGACTCCCTGGTCCGCGGCGCGCCCGGCGCGCTGGCCGGCGCGAAGGATCTGCTGCGCCGGCCGGGGACCGCCGAGCTGCGCGGCGACCTGGCCCGACTGTCCGCCCTCTCGACGGGTTACTTCCTCTCCGACGAGGGGCGCGAGGGGGTCACCGCGTTCCGGGAGAAGAGATTGACTCGATGGGTGGCCGCTCTGGACGCGGATCACGGTGATCATTCCGACTGACGCCGAGCGGGAACGCCGCCGAATGGTCGACGGCGCCCCCGGTTCGTCGGTCGGGTCACCACGCGCTCGCGCCTCCGTCGACCGCGTAGTTGGCGCCGGTGATGTACGACGCGCGGTCGGAGGCGAGGAACACCACCAGTTCGGCGACCTCCTCGGGACGGGCGAACCGCTTCAGCATGGTCTTCGCGGTGATCGCGTCCCGGGCCGCCTGGTTGTCCCCCAGGTCGCGTTCGCTGGCCGGGGTGAGGATGGGCCCGGGGCTGACCGCCACCGCTCGGATGCCGTGCGGCGCGCCTTCGAGCGCGAGTTGTCGCGTCATGCCGATGACGCCGGCGTTCGCCGCCGTGTGCCCGACCATCGGCGGGACGTGACCGGCGATCATCCCGGCCATCGAGGCCGCGTTGATGATGACGCCGCCACCACGCCGCACCAGGTACGGCCAGGCGAACTTCGACACCAGGTACGGAATGTCGAGTTCACCGGCGATCGTGTACCGCCAGTCGTCGACCGAGAAGTCCGGCAGTGGGCCGAAGCGCAGCGCGGCCGCGTTGTTGTAGACCACGTCGAGCCCTCCGTACGCGGCCACCGCGTCCTCGACGAGCTGACGGACCTGCTCCGGGTCGGTCAGGTCGACGGGCGCGATGCTCGTCATCTCCCCACCGGCGGCCCGGACGAGGTCGACCGTCTCGTTGTTGCCGTCGACCTGGATGTCGGCCCCGACGACCTTCGCGCCCTCGCGGGCGAAGGTCAGCGCCGCGACGCGGCCCAGACCGCCGCCGGTGCCGGTCACGAGTACCACCTTGCCGTCCAGCGTTCCCATCGAACTCCTCCTCGGCTCCCGCACGTCCGATTGACGTGTCAATCGTGAAAGTCCTTGACCAGGCAATCTCTTCCGGCTGTTGACGACAGGTGACGCGGCAGACACGATCTTCATCCGCAGGTGAGTTCCGCGCGCCAGGGGGAACGTCCCGATCGGCACGTGACGGCTGAGCGAAGCCCGAACCGGTCGAACGGCCCGGATGACGCCGGCGGGGACGTACGCTTGTCGAACTGTCGATCAGGAGGTGTGGGTGCGAACTCGGGCAGCCGTGGCGGGCGGAGTGGTGCTCATCCTCGTTGCCGTGATCGCGATCTGGCTCGTCGCCCGGAAGGTGGGGGACGAACTGCGGCTGCCGTTGGCGGGACGCACCTGCACAGTCCAGGCCGACGGCCGGGTGGTCCTGGACGTGGAGCAGATGGCGAACGCGGCCACCATCGCGGCGATCGGCGTCCAGCGCGGCATGCCCGAGCGCGCCGTGGTGGTCGCGCTGGCAACCGCGTACCAGGAGTCGGGGCTGCGCAACCTCGACCACGGTGACCGCGACTCGCTCGGGCTGTTCCAGCAGCGCCCGAGCAAGGGGTGGGGCACGCCCGAGCAGATCCGTGACCCTCGCTACGCGGCGAACAGGTTCTACAAGGCGCTCAAGAAGGTGCGCGGCTGGGAGAAGATGCGGGTCACCGACGCCGCCCAGCGGGTGCAGCGCTCGGCGTTCCCCGAGGCATACCAGAAGTGGGCCGACGACTCCGAGGTGCTCACCAAGGCCCTGCTCGGCGACGCCACCGAGGCGGTGGCCTGCACGGTGGGGCGTACCCCGGTGATGCACGGCGCGGCGGCGGCCGCGCAGCTGACCCGCAACCTGGCGCTGGACTGGGGTGTCTCGAGCGCCGAAAAGGCCAGCCAGACCGGGCTGGCGGTGACCGCGCAGGACCAGCGCGACGGCTGGCGGTACGCGCACTGGCTGGTCTCGCACGCCCAGGACCACGGGGTGAAGCGGGTCCGCTTCGGCGACCTGGAGTGGACCGCCCGCAACGGCACCTGGGGCCAGGTGACCGGCGAGCAGGGCTCCGCCGGCCAGGTGGTGGCCGAGGTCTTCGCCGAGGGCTGAGCGCCCGACGCTGAGCGCCCATCGGCCGCGGCCGAGGCGCACCGACCCGGATCTCTTAACCGGCAGTGACCGCACAATCGGACAAACAACCACAGAACCACCCGGTGATCACGTAAATGTGACTCGCCGCACCGGTTCCGCTGCGCGCGGTCCGACCCCGGGCCGTACCGCCGCCGCTCGCCCTCCCACCGCCCCGGCACTCGCGTTACGATCGGCGGCCTGTGCCAGAAATGGTTTCACCTCATGGGGAGGGGTACGACGCGGTGTTCGATTACGGCGACCGGACCGGCTACGAACCGATCAGCGACACTGACCGCAAGGAGTTCCACGAGCAGGGCTTCCTCCTGCTGCGCAACGTCCTGACGGAGGACCACCGGGCGGCGCTGGAGGCGGCTGTCGACCGCGTCTACGCGGAGGAGCAGGCCAAGGGCACCACCAAGAAGGACGGCACCCTGCACCTGCTGGGCTTCCTGGAGCGCGACGAGCTCTTCGGCGAGCTGCTCACCCACCCGATCGCCTTCCCGTACATGTGGGGGCTGGCCGGCTGGAACATCTACACCCACCACAACCACCTGGACGTCACCCCGCCGGCCGCCGAGCCGGAGAAGCCGTACTGGGGTTGGCACCAGGACGGGTACCGGCAGAACTCCGACCCGGAGACGATGGACCCGAACCTGCCCCGCCCGATGTTCTCGCTGAAGGTCGGGTACGTGCTGTCCGACCTGTCGGAGACCGGCCGTGGCGCCACCAAGGTCATCCCGGGCAGCCACCTGTGGAACTCGCTGGACCGTCCCAAGGACCTCAGCGTGCACAACCCGGACCCGGAGGGCACGGTGGAGATCACCGCCAACCCCGGCGACGCGTTCATCTTCGACCGTCGGCAGTGGCACTCGCGCTCGACGAACCTGTCGACCATCACCCGCAAGATGCTCTTCGTCGGCTACACCTACCGGTGGATCCGTCCGCTGGACGAGCTGCACCCCGACGTGAACGGCGAGTGGTACCGCAACCGCACGCCCGTGCAGCGCCAGCTGATCGGTGAGGGCACCCACACCGCCAACTACTGGGGCATCAACTGGGACGGGTACGTCGACGACGAGATCCCGCTGCGCAAGGAGCTCAAGGAGCGCGGTCTGCTCGACCGCAACATCCCCTGGCTGCGCTGACATACCGCTGGAAGGAAGGCCCTCGGTCCGCCCGGGGGCCTTCCTCGCGTCTCAGGCGTGACCGGCGAGCCGCCGTCGGGCCTTCTCCCGGATCGGTGCCGGCAGGTCGGTCGCGTCGAGCAGCCGGGGCAGCAGCTCCGGCTCCAGGCTGGTCGCCCGGAACACCTCGCCGATGGTCACCCCGTGCGCCGGCCGTTCCACCACCTCGACCGGATCGCCGGCGCCCACCTCGCCCTCGCGCAGCACCCGCAGGTACGCCCCCGGGGTGGCCCGGACCGTGAACCGCTTGATCAGATCCCGTACGCCCCAGAAGCCGGCGAACGTGGTGCACGGGGTGCGCGGCATGGTCACCTGGAGCAGCGCCGTACCCACCGCCCACTGCTCGCCGATGACCGCGCCGGTCACGTCGACCGCGTAGGTGGTCAGGTTCTCCCCGAAGCCGCCGGGGCGGATGGACCGGCCCATCTCGGCCGACCACCACGCGGCGTCCTCCTCGGCGTACGCGTAGACGGCCTTGTCCGGCCCGCCGTGGTGGGCTCGCTCGCCGACGAAGTCACCGGCCAGACCCTCCGTCAGCAGCGACACCGGCCCGTCGACGGGACGCTTGTCGATGCCGCTGCGACCGCTCGCATCGCCGGCCCACTCCGCCTCGGTCACGATGCCGAGGTTCACCGCTGCCACCCTGCCCGTCATGACGGCCAGCCTAGGGTCTGTCAGCCCTTGACCGCTCCGGCCACCAGGCCGGAGACCATCTTCCGCTGCACCAGCAGGAAGAAGATGATGACCGGCAGGGTGAACAGCGTGGAGGCGGCCATCACCGGCCCCCAGTTGGTGTCGTCGCGGCCGAAGAAGAACGTCATCGCCACCGGCAGCGTGTAGCGGCCCTGGTCGTTGATGAACGTCAACGCGAAGATCAGCTCGTTCCACGCGGTGATGAAGGAGAAGATGCTGGTCGCGACCAGGCCGGGCGCGACGAGCGGGAACAGCACCCGGCGGAAGGTCTGGGCCCGGCTCGCGCCGTCGATGGCCGCCGCCTCCTCCAGTTCCTTGGGCACGGCCGCGACGAAACCGCGCAGCATCCACACCGCGAACGGCAGCGAGAAGCCGAGGTACGTGAGGATCAGGCTGGGCAGGGTGTTGTAGAGCCCGAGCCGCTGGATCATCAGGAACAGCGGAATGACCAGCGCCTCCAACGGAATCATCTGCACGATCAGCAGCATGATCAGGAAGCTGGTCCGGAGCTTGAAGCGGAACCGGGCCACCGCCGTCGCGGCGAGCAGGGCGACGAGCCCACTGAGCACCACCGTGGACACCGCGACGATCGCGCTGTTCACGAAGAAGTCGAGGAAGGTCACCCCGGGGATCAGGTTGCCGGTGAGGATCTCCCGGTAGTGCGCCAGCGTCGGATGGGTCGGCACCGGCTGCGGGGTGGCCGAGAAGATCTCGTTGCGGGGCTTCAGCGACGTCGAGATCATCCAGTAGACCGGGAAGGCCGCGAAGAGCGCGACCAGCAGCCCGGCGGCGTTGAGGGCGACCTTCTTCACGACTCGTCCTCCTGCTTAAGCACCATCCGTACGTAGAAGCCGGTGACCACGAGCAGGATCAGCGTGAGGATCACCGCGATGGCCGCGCCGAGCCCGTACTTCGGCGGCGGCGAGAAGGCCTCGGCGTACGAGTAGATCGACAGCATGAACGTCGGCCGGTCCTGGGTGCCACCGGCCAGCACGAACTGCTGCGTGAAGACCTTGAAGTCCCAGATGGTGGAGAGCACGATCAGGATTCCGAAGACTGGTCGCAACAGCGGAAACGTGATCTTCCAGAAGACCCGCCACGGGCTCGCGCCGTCCACCCGGGCCGCCTCGTGCAACTCACTGGGCACGCTCTTGAGGCCGGCGAGGACGCTCACCGCGATGAACGGGAACGAATGCCACACGACCACCAGGGTGAGGATCGCGAAGAACAGCAGCGGCGAGTTGAACCAGCCGTAACCGGTCCAGTCGCTGCGACCGAACAGGGCGTTCGAGAATCCGTCCGGCAGAGCGTTGAACAGCCAGGTGACCAGGCCGCTCGTGTCGTCGAAGATCCACTTCCAGACGATCGTGCCGGTCAGCGCCGGGGTGGCCCAGGCGAGCATCACGCAACTGGCCACGAAGGTCGCCATCTTGCGACCGAGCCGGTTGAGCAGCAGTCCGACCAGGGTGCCCAGCACCATCGTGAGCAACACGTTCGCCGCGGCGAACAGCACGGTGTTGCGCAGGACGGTCAGGAAGAACGGGTCCGTGAGGATGTCGGTGTAGTTGCCGAGCCCCACCCACGGCCACTCCCGGTCGCCGCGCAGTTGCCGGACGCTGTTGAGCCGGTAGAAGGACATCGTCACCACCTGGCCGAGCGGCCAGAGCAGCAGAACCCCGATGATGACGAGTGCGGGCAGGAGCAGCAGGTAGGGCAGGCGGTCGACCCGGCGACGCCGCCGCGCGGGGTTCTCCCGCGCGGCGGACGTCTCCGGCACCTCGGTCAGCGTGGTCACTTGGAGTTGAGGATGCTTTCCATCTCACCGGCCGCGTCGGCGGTAGCCTTCTCGACCGTCTTCTGACCCTTCATGACCGAGCTGTTCATCGCCTGGGTCACCGTCTTCGTCCGGCTGACCTCCACCCACTTCGGGGTGAGCGGCGTGAGCTTGGTGTTCTGCATGGTGGTGGCGAAGGCCGCCATCACCTTGTCGTTGGCGTACGTGTCGCTGGCAACCAGGTCCTTGTAGACGGGGAAGAACCCGAGGCTGCTCGCGAAGCTCTGCGCGTTCTTCTTGTTCAGCAGCACGGTCAGGTAGTCCCAGGCGAGGTCCTGCCGCTCGCTGTCCTTCCAGATCGCCACGTCGGAGCCACCGGCGAAACCGGGCGCGGCCTTGCCGTCCGGGCCGGGGATCGGGAACGTACCCCAGACCTTCTCGATCTCGGGGTTGTCCTTCTTGATGGCGGCCTGCTGCCAGCTACCGGCGAACGCCATCGCGGCCTTGCCGGTGGCGAACTGCGTCCGCGCGTCGATCTCGTTCCAGCCGGCGGCGGCCGGCGGGGCGACCTTGTGGACGGTGACCAGGTCGGTCCAGTACTTGACGGCCCGCTGCGCCTCCGGCGTCGAGTAGCCGGACTTCCACGCGCCACCCTGGTTGGTGGCGATCTCCGCGCCCGCGCCCCAGAGGAAGGAGTAGAAGGGCAGCTCGGAGTTGCCCGGCAACGCGATGCCGTAGGTGCCCTTCTTCTTGGCCTGCACGGCCTTGGCGACGGTGACCAGCTCGTCCCACGTCTTCGGCGGCTGCACGCCCGCCTCGGCGAACCAGTCGGTGCGGTAGTAGATGGCCCGCACGCCCGCGTACCACGGGACGCCGTACTGCTTGCCGCCGAGCTGCGCGTTGCGCACCAGGTCGGGCAGCAGATCCTTGCCGTCGGCCCAGCCGCCCATCCGGCCACTCACGTCGGCGAGCGCCTCCTGCGCGGCCCAGCCCTGGGTCTCGGTGTTGCCCAGCTCGGTGATGTCCGGGCCCTCACCACCGGCCAGCGCGGCCTGGAACTTCTTCGGCGCCTCCAGCCAGGGGATGTACTGCACCACCACATCGGTGTCGGGGTGCTTCTGCCGGAACTCGGTCTCCACGCCGTCGAGGAAGGCGTTCTGGGCGTCGCCACCCTCGCCCATCATCCAGACGGTGAGCTTGCTGTCGTCGGCCGCTTCCTCGCCGGAGCCCCCACAGCCGCCCAAAACCATGGCGACCGAGGCCACCACGGCAGTGACCGGGGCCAACCGCTTCCACCTGTTCACGCCACTTCTCCCCTCGCGTCGCCTGGCACTAACCTTCTCCGCCGCACCTTAGTACGAAGAAATCCTTTACGACAGTGGGCGGGGAGGCCGAAGCCTGGCGACCGTATCGCAGGCCGCCGACGCGAGAGACTCATGGAACCGTGCCGAATCCGGGCAGGACGTCACGAAAGAGCGCCCGGCCGTCCGGCCGGGCGCTCTTTTCGCATCCTGTGGTGATGCCAGGTTGTTACCGGGTGACGCGGCGGCGGCCACCCACACCGGCCACCAGCGCGACCGCGATCGCGGCCACCACGACCTGCACCAGCAGCTCGGTCCAGTCGATACCAGCAGTCTCGGTCGCGATACCCATCGCCCGCGCCAGCACCGTGCCCAGCAGAGCCGCGCCAACACCAATCAGCAGGTGCAGCCAGATCGGCATGTTCTGGCGGCCCGGAACAACCAGGCGGCCGAGCGCCCCGACGATGAGACCAACAACGATGGCAGTGATGATGCCCCACACGGTGAGCTCCACGGTCGCGCTCCTTCAAAGAATGTCTGACACACAATGTGTGCTTCCTGTCGTGACCGCTAAGTTCCCGACCCACCAAAAATCCAAACCGACTCACCCGCACAAGAAGTTGCCAGCGTCGATGCCGATCGTCTGCGTCGGTTGGCGCGGAAACACGTCCACACAGCTCAGACAACATGTTGCCCAGGGCGACCACCCCAGACCCCAACCCCAAAAAAAATCCGCCCCAACCCCCGACCACCCCCGACCGCCCCCGGTGATCAAGAGGTTCGCGTCAGGATCCGGGCTTCGGATGACGCGAACCTCTTGATCACCGCGGTGAAGGGCGGGGAGGGCCGGGGAGGCCGGAAGGGCGGGGCGGACCGGGACGGCGGGGAGGGCGGGACGGGCCGGGAGGGCGGGGAGGCGGGCCGGGACGGCGGGGAGGCGGGCCGGGACGGCGGGGAGGCGGGACGGGACGGCGGGGAGGCGGGACGGGACGGGACGGGGGCTACTTCTTGCCGGTGGATTTGGCGTCGCCGGAGTCAGAGGACAGGGCGGCGATGAAGGCCTCCTGCGGCACCTCCACGCGGCCGACCATCTTCATCCGCTTCTTGCCTTCCTTCTGCTTCTCCAGCAGCTTGCGCTTACGGCTGATGTCACCGCCGTAGCACTTGGCGAGCACGTCCTTGCGGATGGCGCGGATGGTCTCCCGGGCGATCACCCGGCTGCCGATGGCCGCCTGGATGGGCACCTCGAACTGCTGGCGCGGGATCAGCGTACGGAGCTTCGCGGCGATCGTGACGCCGTAGTTGTACGCCTTGTCCTTGTGCACGATGGCGCTGAACGCGTCCACCGGCTCGCCGTGCAGCAGGATGTCCACCTTCACCAGGTCGGACGCCTGCTCGGTGGTGGGCTCGTAGTCGAGCGAGGCGTACCCCTTGGTACGGCTCTTCAACTGGTCGAAGAAGTCGTAGATGATCTCCGCGAGCGGCAGCGTGTAGCGCAGCTCCACCCGGTCGGCGGAGAGGTAGTCCATGCCGAGCAGGTTGCCCCGCCGGCCCTGGCAGAGCTCCATGACCGCGCCCACGTAGTCGTTCGGCGTCAGTACGGTGGCGCGGACGACCGGCTCGTACACCTCGGCGATCTTGCCGGTGGGGTACTCGCTTGGGTTGGTCACGACGATCTCCTCGCCGTCGTCCGTGATCGCCCGGTAGACGACGTTGGGCGCGGTGGAGATCAGGTCGAGGTTGTACTCGCGCTCCAGCCGCTCCCGGATGATCTCCAGGTGGAGCAGGCCGAGAAAGCCGCAGCGGAAGCCGAAGCCGAGCGCGCCGGAGGTCTCCGGCTCGTAGTCCAGGGCTGCGTCGTTGAGCTTGAGCTTGTCCAGAGCCTCACGCAGGTTGGGGTAGTCGGACCCGTCGATCGGGTAGAGGCCGGAGTAGACCATTGGCTTCGGGTCCTTGTAACCACCCAAGGCCTCGGCGGCCGGGCGGCTGTTGATGGTGACCGTGTCACCGACCCGGGACTGCCGGACGTCCTTCACACCGGTGATCAGGTAGCCGACCTCGCCGACGCCGAGCGCCTCGGCCTTGACCATCTCGGGCGAGATGACGCCGATCTCCAGCAGCTCGTGCACGGCGCCGGTGGACATCATCTTGATCCGGTCCCGGGCGCTGATCCGGCCGTCGATGACCCGGACGTACGTGACGACGCCGCGGTAGACGTCGTACACCGAATCGAAGATCATCGCCCGGGCGGGCGCCGCCGCGTCGCCGACCGGCGGGATGAACTGCCGGACGATCTCGTCGAGCAGGTGCGGGACGCCCTCGCCGGTCTTGCCGGAGACCCGGATGCAGTCGGCGGGGTCGCCGCCGATGAGGTGGGCCAACTCCTCGGCGTACTTCTCCGGCTGGGCGGCCGGCAGGTCGATCTTGTTGAGCACCGGGATGATGCGCAGGTCGTTCTCGAGGGCCAGGTAGAGGTTGGCCAGGGTCTGCGCCTCGATGCCCTGGGCGGCGTCGACCAGCAGCACGGCGCCCTCGCAGGCGGCCAGCGACCGGGACACCTCATACGTGAAGTCGACGTGCCCCGGGGTGTCGATCATGTTGAGCACGGCGTGCTCGCCGGTCCGCTCGCCCTCGCGGATGGTCCACGGCATGCGAACGGCCTGGCTCTTGATGGTGATGCCGCGTTCGCGCTCGATGTCCATGCGGTCCAGGTACTGCGCGCGCATCTGCCGGGGGTCGACCACGCCGGTGAGCTGCAACATCCGGTCGGCCAGGGTCGACTTCCCGTGGTCGATATGGGCGATGATGCCGAAGTTCCGGATGCGACCGGGGTCGGTGGCACCAGGGGCGTTCGCGCCGGGATCGAGCTTCGGTGGCACAGCGGTCCGTTCTGGTCGGCTGACGTGAACAGGCCGGCGCGCCGCCGACCCCCTCCATGTTCCCACGCCGCCGGGGTACGCCCACTGCGCGGGCGACGGATCGGCCCCCGCGACGCCTCACTCCATCGGCGGCTCCACGAAGAGCGCGGCCAGCCGGGGCAGCCGGCGGCGGGCCTCCTCCTCGTCGTCAAAGTCCCAGAAGTCGTTGAGGTCCGGCGTCCGGACCGGCTCGCGGTCCGTCGGCAGCTCCGACGCGGTGGCCCTGCGGTACGCGTCCCACGGCACCGCCAGCATCTGCTCGGCGGAGAACTCCTCCCCGCTGAGCGACGCGGCTCGCACCTGGGGCAGCTCGGCCAGCGAGTCGGGCTCGCCGACCGCGCGGGCGAACACCGCCCGACCCTGGGTCATCAGCCAGCCCCGGAAGTGCTCGAAACCCTCCGCCGACGCCCCACCGTTGATCAGGTACGCCGCGCCCCACAGGTCCGCCTTGTGCGAGGCGGCCAGCACTCTGGCCTGGTGCTGGGCGTACCCGACGATGTCCTCCGGATCGCGCTCGGCGAGCAGCGCCACGGCCCGAGCGGCGACCGGCCCGGGCTCACCCCCGCCCCCGGCGCGGGCCTGGTCGATCAGCTGCCAGAAGTCCTCGGTCCTCATGGCTTGGCAGTCTGGCAGTGTCGCCGCGCGCCGCGCGCGTACCCCGGGGCAGCATGGTGGGGTGTCCTTTCCGCCACCGCCGGTGCCGTACCACGCGGGCGCGTCGCGCCCGTCGTGGCCGGAGCTGCCGGCGGCGCTGCGGGCCGCGATCGCCGACCGGCTCGGCGCGCCGGTGGTCACCGCCCAGGTCGCCACCGCCGGCTTCACCCGGGGCTTCGCCGCCGTGCTCGACACCGCCGACGGCGGCCGGGCTTTCGTCAAGGCGGCACCCGCCGTCGCGCAACCGCGCCTGGTTCAGGGGTACGCCTGGGAGGCCGCGATCCTCGACCGGCTGCCGGCCGACCTGCCCGCGCCCCGCCTACGGTGGACGCTGGACGAGGCCGGCTGGTTCGCGCTCTGCGCCGACGCGGTCGACGGCCATCTCCCACTCCTGCCCTGGGCGCGTGCCGAGCTGGACGCCACGCTCACCGCGTACGCCGAGGTCGCCGCCGCGCTCGCCGATCCACCGACCGGCCTGACCGCGCTCGGCCTGCCCCGCCTGGGCGATCTGGCCCGCTCGGACATCCTCTGGTGGGAGGAGGTCGCCGCGGGCCGGGAGCCGCTCCCCGCGCTGCCCGCCGCCGCCCGGGGCAGACTCCCCGAGCTGGTGGCGCTGGAGTCCCGCCTCCCCGCGTACGCGGACGGGGCGACCGCCGTGATCCACGGCGACCTGCGGGTGGACAACGTGCTCATCGGCCGGGACGGCCGGGCCTGGATCGTCGACTGGACGTGGGCCTGCACCGGGCCGGCCTGGTTCGACCTGGTCACGCTGCTGCTCACCGCGTACGACAGCGACCTGGACGTCGATCGGATCTTCGCCACGCACCCGGCGAGCGCGGGCGCTCCCCCGGACGCGCTGGACGCCACCCTCGCCGCGTTGGCCGGCTACTACCTCACCGGGGCGGACGCGACATCGGTGACGGCCTCGCCGCACCGGTCGGCGCACCAGCGGTCCAGTGGAAGACAGGCCCTCGACTGGCTCGCCCGCCGGCAGGGCTGGCGGTGACCGGGCCGGCGCGGGCGTCCCCTGATCCACCCCGGTTTCCGAGAAGTCGGTCGGTCAGCGGGCGGCGGATACCCTGGTTTGCAGAAAGCCGAGTGGATCACGGCTCGAGCGCCCGGCTGGGCGCGGGAGTCGAGCGCGCGCGGTCGGATGGAGCCGTTTTGGCTTGTCCCCGGGCGACCTGGTAACCTGGCTTTTCGCGCGGCGATGACTCATGTCGTCATGTCGTGCGCAAGCTGACCAACCCGAGCTATCAAGACGAGGCTGTCGCGTGGCGAACATCAAGTCCCAGATCAAGCGCAACCGGCAGAACGAGAAGGCCCGGCTGCGCAACAAGTCGGTCAAGTCGTCGCTGAAGACCGCCGTCCGGAAGTTCCACGAGGCCGCCGAGGCCGGTGACGTCGAGAAGGCCACCGCTCTCATGCAGGATGCCTCGCGCAAGCTGGACAAGGCCGTCAGCAAGGGCGTGATCCACGCCAACCAGGCCGCGAACCGCAAGTCGGCGATCGCGAAGCGCGTGGTGACGCTCTCCGCCTGACGCTTCGTCGTCAGACTGATTCGGAAAGCCCCGGACCTCGGTCCGGGGCTTCCGTGTGTCCACGAACCGCCGCTCGCCCGGGCCGCGCCTGCGCTTCGCCGGTCGACCGGCCCGCGCCTGCGCTACGCCGCTCGACCGGCCCGCGCCTGCGCTACGCCGCTCGACCGGTGCGCGCCTGCGGCTTCGGCGACCGTCAGTCCAGCGGGTCCCTACGCCTGGGCCGCGCGGGGCCGGGCCGGACCACCACCGGAGCCACGGCGCTCCACTCGACCCGGGCCCGGCCGACCACGGGCTCCATCTGCCGGCGGAAGCGGTCGCGCTCCTGTTCGGGTACGAGCGCGGCGGAACGGACCACCACCGCGGCCACCATGTCGTTGAGCTTGACCATCGCCGCCACCACCACGGGTAGCACCAACACCGCCCACCAGGTGACCAGCTCCGCGAGGGCGAGCAGCACGGCCAGGGCGATGGCGCCCTCGAAGAACAGGAAGCAGAGCACCCCACCGGGGTTGACGAACCGCAGGCCGAGGAGCCGGGCGTAGAGCGGCCGGTACCGCTCCTCGTCGGCGGACACGGTGGCCCACGCCGTACGGTTCGGCCCCGTCACCGGCTGCTGCCCTGCCGGGCCGCCGCCACCGAGAAGACTGCCCGTTCCAGGGCGTACGCCCGGTCGTCCGAGCCGCCCTTGACGGCCGCGTTGCACTCCGCGGCGACCTGCATGGCGCGGACCAGTCCTTCCGGGGTCCAGCCGCGCCCCTGTCGCTGCGCCCGTTCGATCTTCCACGCCGGCATGCCGAGGCTGCTGGCGAGCTGGTACGCGTTGCCCCGTCCGGCCGATGCCACCCGGGCCACCGTCCGCACCCCGTCGGCCAGGGCGTCGGCGATGGGCACCGGGTCGACACCGACGTGCAGGGCCCACCGCAGCGCTTCCAGGGCGGCCGGCACGTCGCCGACCATGGTGGCGTCCGCCACGGTGAAGCCGGTCACCTCGACCCGCCCCCGGTAGTAACGGGACACCGTCTCGGCGCTGATCCGCCCGTCGGTGTCGGCCATGAGCTGGGAGCAGGCGGCGGCCAGTTCGCGCAGGTCATTGCCGACCGCCGCGATCAGCGCCTCGGCGGCGTCGTCGGGGCACCGGCCGCCGGCCCGGCGGATCTCGTCGCGGACGAAGGCGATCCGTTCGCGGTGGCCCTTGAGCTTGGCCGCCGGAACCACCGTCGCGCCGGCCGACCGCAGCCCGTCGGCGAACGCCTTGCCCTTGGCGCCGCCCAGGTGCAGCACCAGGAGCTGCACCTCCGGGTCGGGATTCTTCGCGTACGCCAGCAGCGCGGCGACCAGGTCCTTGCGGGCGTCCTGGCCGGAGCGCAGGACGAGAAGCCGCCGGCCGCCGAACAGCGACGGACTGAGCATCTCGGCTATCTCGCCGACGGTGAGCGCACCCGCCTGGTACTCGCGGACGTCCACCTCGGGGTCGGTGGCGCGGGCCCGTTCGACAGCTTCGGAGACCGCGCGCGTGGCGAGCAGCTCCTCGTCGCCGACGACGAGCACAATGGGGGCGAGGCTGGCGGGGGTCACGTCGCCCATATTCGCACGGCCCGTGGCGGGTACGGGCCTGCTCATTCGCCGCCCGGTCGGCGCAGCCCGCACTTAGCGCAAATCCAGACATTTATCTCGGTTCACCACCTAATCCGCAAATGGTCGGGATTCCAGGTCGAGTGCGCGCAATTTCCACGCGCCTCTCACGGCGGCGGCCGTCCCGGCGGCAGCCCTCGACGGACCACCGCCAGGCCGTCGGCCGTCCGGATCGCCGCCACGTCGCCGTCGGTGTCGGTCCGCAGCACCCGGGTACCGCCCCTGCTCAGCCGGGCCAGGAGCGCCGGGTTCGGATGCCCGTACGTGTTGCCCGTGCCGACCGGCACCAGCGCCACGGCCGGCCGCACCGCGGTGAGGAAGCTCTCGTCCTGGTACGCCGAGCCATGGTGCGCGACCTTCAGCACGTCCGCCCGTAGCTGGTCGGGCGGCGTCCGGACCAGGACGGCGTGCTGCTCCTCGGTCTCGGCGTCGCCGGGCAGCAGGACCGAGACGCCGGCGACCGTCGCGCGCAGCATCAGCGAGTTGTTGTTCGGGTCCGAGCGGGTGCCGGCCAGCGGATACGGCGGTCCGAGCACCAGCAGCTCGACGCCGCCGACCCGGTGACGTGCCCCAGCGGTGGCGTCCCGCATCGTGGCCCGGCCGTCGGTCGCCGCCGCGCGGACGGCCGTCCGACCGCTGGCCGGGTCCGTCGACGGCGGGGTCAGCACGGCGGCCACCCGTCGTCCCCGGAAGACCCCGGCCACCCCGCCCACGTGGTCGAGATGGAAGTGGCTGACCACCAGCAGCGACACCTCCCGGATGCCGAGCCGTCGCAGACACGCGTCCACCGCGCCCGGCTCCGGCCCGGTGTCGACCAGCACCGCCCGGCCGGGCGCGACGGGCAGCACGAGGGCGTCCCCCTGCCCCACGGCGCAGGCCACCACCACCCAGCCGGGCGGCGGCCAGCCGCTGGCGACCAACCGGACCCCGAGAGCGCCCACCAGTACGGCGACCGCGACCACCGCCACCAACCGGCGCACCAGCGGGCGGCGCGCGGCCACCAGCAGCGCGACGGTCAGCCCGGCCAGCAGCAGGGCGCCCCATGCCCCGCCCGGCCACGCCACGTTGCCGGCCGGGAGGCGGGCGCCGTGGCGGGCGATGACGACCAGCCACCAGGCCGGCCAGCTCGCCAGCCACGCGACGAACCCGGCCCCGGCCGGCCAGACCGGCGACAGCACCGCGGCCGTCACGCCCAGCACCGTCGCCGGCGCGATGGCCGGCACCGCCAGCAGGTTGGCCGGCACCGCCACCAGGCTCACCGTGCCGGAGATCCCGGCGACGACCGGCCCGCAGGCCACCTGGGCGGCCGCCGGAACGGCCAACGCCTCGGCCAACCCGGCCGGTACGCCCCGACGGCGCAGCCCGTCGCGCCAACGCGGCGCGAGCAGCAGCAGACCCCCGGTGGCCAGTACGGACAGCGCGAACCCGGCGTCGCCCGCCAACTCGGGGTCGACGAGCACCAGCACGGTGACGGCAGCGGCCAGTGCGGGCAGCGCGGCCCGGGGTCGACCGGCGGCCAGCGCGACGAGGCCGATCGCCCCCATCGTGGCGGCCCGTACGACGCTCGGTGACGGACGCACCAGGATGACGAAGCCCACCAGCGCCACCCCGCAGAGCACACCGGCGAGCCACGGGCCGGCGCGTGCCCAGCGCGCCACCAGCAGCACCGCACCCACCACGATCGCGACGTTGCTGCCCGAGACGGCATTGAGGTGCGTCATGCCGGTCGCCCGGAAGTCTTCCTCGACGGCGGGCGGCAGGCGGCTGGTGTCCCCCACCACCAGTCCCGGCAGCAGACCGCCCGGGTCGTCGGGCAGCGGCGCGCAGGCCCGTTGCAGACCCGCGCGCAGGGTGCCGGCGGCGCGCTGCGCCCACGACGGCGTACCGCGCCGCTCCGGTGGACCGGTGGTCGCGAGGACCGCCGCGGTGAGGTCACCGCCGCGCGGCAGGCCGAGCCGCCCCTGGGCGGTCAGCCGTTGCCCCGGCAACAGCCCTCGCCAGCCGGGGTCGGTGGCGAGGACCAGCACCCGTACCGACGCCCGGAGCGGCTGGCCGTCCGGACCGGTCAGCCGGATCAGCTCGCCCGACACCAGCAGCATGCTGGGACGCCCGGCGGAGCGGATCGGGCGCGGATCGTCACGCACGACGAGGTCGGCGGTGACCGGGGCGTGCTTCTCGGCCAGGGCGCGGACCGGCGGGGCGTCCCGCACGAGCAGCCGGGCCGACGTCGCCGCCGCGCCGCAGAGGACGCCGAGACCGACCGCGACGACGATCCAGCCGAAACGGCGGGCGAGAGCCCCTGGGCGACCGAGTCGACCGAGCAGGTGCAGGGCGCTCAGCGCCGTCGACAAGGCTGCTCCGCCGGCCACCAGCAGCAGCGGTCGGGGGCCGAGGTGCAGGCCGGCGAGCGCGGTGAGCCAGGCGGCCACGGCCAGTCCGGCGAGCCGGAGGTCCGGTGGCGGCGGGTCGCCGACGACGGGTGGGACGTTCACACCGTCACCAGGTCCTTGAGCTGCTCGTAGCGCGCGTCGCCGATCCCCTCGACCTGGCGCAGGTCACCGACGGCCGTGAACCCGCCGTGCTGGTCCCGGTAGGCGAGGATGCGCTGGGCGAGCACCGGCCCTACCCCGGGCAGCGCGTCGAGCTGGGCCAGTGTCGCGGTGTTCAGGTTCAGCGCTGTGCCGGGGGCCGGCGCACCGGCGGGGGCGGGACCGGCGGCGGAGCCGGGTGCCGGCGGGGGCGTCACCCCGACGACGATCAACTCACCGTCGGCGAGCTTGCGAGCGGGATTGAGCAGCGCCACGTCGACGCCGGGCAGCGGGCCACCGGCCTCTCGAAGCGCGTCGGCGAGTCGGGCCCCGGCCGGTACGCGCACCAGCCCCGGTTTGCGCACCTTGCCCGCGACCGCCACCACCAGCTCGCCGGACGCCGACGCGCTGGCCTGCCCGGTCACGACGGCCGAGGTGGCCTCGCCGGGCGGTGGGGTGACCGGTTCCGCGTGCGGTCGGGACCGCCAGGCCCAACCGGCCGCGGCCAGCACCACCACGAGGGCCACGGCGGCCAGCGCCCGTACACCGCGTCTGCCCGGGTCGAACGCTCCGGGGCCGGGCAGTCGTGCCGTACCGCCGCCGAGGTCGGCGGACACGTCCGCTGCCGACGCGTCGGCCCCCGACGGAAGCGGCGCCGCGACGCCCGTCGCGGCGGTCAACCGGCGCAGACGCTGACGTACCGCTGTCTCCTCGTCCTCTGCCACGCCGCGACGCTAGGACGCCGGACGCCACGACGCCCGCATCGCCGGCCCGACCTGTGGACAACGGAAGCCTCTGTGGACAACGCCCTGATCATGCGCGTGTCTGGTACGGCGCAGGGGCGGTCGGGAGGTAGCGCGTATTCATGGATGAGGATTAATGTTAGCGCTATCATCACCCCCCACCACCACCGCCACCTGAGGGGAACCATGGACATGAAGAGAAGACTGCACCGCCTGCTGGCCGCAGCGGGGACCCTGCTGGTCCTCGTCGCCGGGGCCGGCGTCTACCTGGTCACGGAGACGCCCGGCGTCGCCCGGGCGGCCGGCACCGGCCCGTGCGACATCTACGCCTCCGGCGGGACGCCGTGCGTCGCCGCGCACAGCACCACCCGGGCCCTGTACGGCGCGTACAACGGAGCGCTCTACCAGGTCCGCAGATCGTCGGACAACACCACCCGTGACGTCGGCGTGCTCAGCGCCGGTGGTGTCGCCAACGCCGCCACCCAGGACGCGTTCTGCGCCAACACGAGCTGCGTCATCACGATCATCTACGACCAGTCCGGCCGCAACAACCGGCTCACGCAGGCCCCTCCCGGTGGCTTCAGCGGCCCGGCGGCCGGCGGGTACGACAACCTCGCCGACGCGAAGGCGGCACCGGTCACCATCGGCGGCCAGAAGGCGTACGGCGTCTACATCGCCCCCGGCACCGGCTACCGCAACAACAACACCAACGGCGTCGCGACCGGCGACCAGCCCGAGGGCATCTACGCCGTCGTGGACGGCACGCACTACAACCAGTGGTGCTGCTTCGACTACGGCAACGCGCAGACCAACGTCCTGGCCGACGAGCGCGCCATCATGGAGACGGTCTACTTCGGCGCCAACAAGCAGTGGGGCTACGGGGCGGGCGCGGGTCCCTGGATCATGGCCGACCTGGAGTGGGGCCTGTTCTCCGGAGTGAACGCGGGCTACAACAACATCGCGTCCATCAACCACCGCTTCGTGACGGCCATGGTCAAGGGCGAGCCGAACCACTGGGCGATCCGCGGCGGGAACTCGCAGGCGGGTGGCCTGACCACCTACTTCGACGGTCGGCGGCCCAACGGCTACAACCCGATGAAGAAGGAGGGGGCCATCCTCCTGGGCATCGGGGGCGACAACAGCATCACCGGTCGCGGCACCTTCTTTGAGGGCGTGCTGACCTCCGGCTACCCGACGGCCGCCACCGAGGACGCCGTGCAGGCGAACATCGCCGCTGCCGCCTACACCCCCGCGAGCGGCGGCAACCCGCAGCAGAACGCCCAGATCGTGGGCGCGCAGTCCGGTCGCTGCGTCGACGTGCCGAACGGCGCCACCGCCAACGGCACCCAGGTGCAACTGTGGGACTGCATCAGCAACAGCGCCGCGCAGCGCTGGACCTACACGGCCGGCAAGCAGGTCCAGGTGTACGGCAACAAGTGCCTCGACGCCAACGGCCAGGGCACCGCGAACGGCACCCAGGTGATCATCTGGGACTGCCACAGCGGCGCGAACCAGCAGTGGAACGTCAACGCCAACGGCACCCTGACCGGCGTCCAGTCCGGGCTCTGCCTGGACGCCAACGGCGCCGCCACCGCCAACGGCACGAAACTCATCCTCTGGGCCTGCAACGGTGGACAGAACCAGCAGTGGTCCCTGCGGAGCTGAGCGGACAGCGGTCGGGCCGTCTCCGGACGGAGGCGGCCCGACCGCACCGGATCAGCGGGCCTCCGGGTCGAGGCCGAGCACCGCCCGTCCCCCGTCCACCGGCAGGGTCACCCCGTTGACGAAGCTCGCGGCCGGCGACAGCAGGTACGCGACCGCCTCCGCCACCTCGTCGGCCCGTCCGGTCCGGCCCACCGGGTGCAGCCGGGTCAGCTCGGCGTCGATCTGCTCGGCCCGGGTGGGCTCCTGCGCGGCGAGATACTCGGCGTGCCGCTCGGTGGCGATCGAACCGAGCGCGACCGCGTTGGCGCGGATGCCGTGCCGCCCATACTCGACGGCCAGCGCCCGGGTCAGCCCCTCGACGGCGGCCTTCGCCGTGGCGTACGGCAGGGCGCCCGGCACCGGCCGGCGGGCCTGGTGTGACGAGACGTTCACGATCGCGCCGCCCGTGCCGGCGGCCAGGAAGCGGCGCACCGCCACGGCGGCGCCCACCACGGCCGGGCGCAGGTTCCGCCCGATCAGGTCCAGCACGGTGTCGGCCGACGCCGTGTGCAGGGCCGCGTCCCGGAAGATCGCCGCGTTGTTCACCCAGCCGGTCAGCGGGGCGACGCGTTCGGCCACCTCGGCGGCGTGTTCAGCCACGCGCTCGTCACCGGCGTCGCCGACCACCGCGAGCAGGTGATCGGCGACCGGGTGCCCGGCGAGCCAGTCCACCGCCTCGGCGTCGCGCTCCACGACGACGACGGTGACGCCGTTCGTCACCAGCCGTTGCGTCACGGCCCGGCCGACGCCACGGCCGCCACCGGTCACCACGCACGCGCCGGCCACGATCTCAGCTCCTGGGCCGACGGTGCACGACGACACAGGCCAGACCCGGCCCGGCGTGTGCGGCGACCACCGCGCCCGCCTCGGAGACGTACGTGTCGTGCACCCGTGCGCCCAGGCGCGCGGTGAGCGCGGCGAGCAGCGCCTCGGCGCGCTCCGGCGCGGCCAGGTGGTGTACGCCCAGGTCGACGTCGTCGTCACCGGCCGTCTCGACGGCCAGGTCGACGAGCCGGGCAACTCCCCGACTGGCGGTACGCACCTTCTCCGCCAGCACGATCGCGCCGTCCGGCATGTGCATGATCGGCTTGACCGACAGGGCGGTGCCGAGCAGCGCCTCGGCCGCGTTGATCCGGCCGCCCCGGCGGAGGAACTCCAACGTGTCGACGTAGAACCAGACGGTGGTCCGGGCGACCGCGGCGAGCGCCGCGTCGCGTACGCCGGCCAGGTCCGCCCCGGCCTCGGCGGCGGTGGCGGCGGCGATGGCCGGGAAGCCGAGCCCCATGCCGGCGGAGCGGCTGTCGACGACCTCGACCCGACCGCCGACGTCGACGGCGGCCAGGCGGGCCGCCTCGACGGTGCCGGACAGGCCGGCGGAGATGTGCACCGAGACCACGCCGTCGGCGCCCTCGTCGAGGAGACGGCGGTACGTCCGGGCGAACTGTTCGGGCGCCGGGCGGGACGTGCTGGCCGACACCCGCCGTTCACCCAGCGCGCGGGTGGCGTCGGCGGGTTGGGTCTCCACCCCCTCCAATCCCTCCGCGCCGTTGAGCACGACGGTCAGCGGGACGACGGTCAGCCGGTGCCGCAGCACCAGCTCGGGTGGGAGGTAGGCGGTGGAGTCGATGACGACCGCGACGGGCATGCCCGGCACGCTAGCCGATCACGACGCGCTGCGCCGAGGTGCGAACGCCGACCCGGGCCGGATCGACGCTCAGAGCGCGTCGACGACGGCCGGGGCGGTGACGAGGCCGACGTTGTGGCCACGGAGCTGCCAGCCCCGGACGTCGTCGTGTCGCAGCTCGGTCCAGTGGCAGTTGGCCAGTGAGCCGATGGTGCGCAGCACCTCGGAGGGCCAGCCGAGCAGGTGGCCGATGCCCTGGCGGGAGGCGCCGCCGTGGGTGGCGAGGACCACCGTGCCGTCAGGCGTCGCGTCGGCCGCCGCCAGGAACGCGGCGGCGACCCGCTCGCCGAGCTCGTGCAGCGGCTCCAGGTCCGCGCCCGGCGCCGGGTCGCCGGCCCGCCAGCGCGCGTACTCGCCCGGGAAGCGCTCGGCGACCTCGGTGAGGTGCAGGCCCTGCCACTGGCCGAAGTGCCGCTCGCGCAGCCGGGCGTCGGTGCGTACCCCGAGGCCGGTGATCGCGGCCAGCGCCGCGGCGGTCTCCGCGGCGCGGCCCAGGTCGCTGGACACGATCGCGTCCGGGCGCAGCGACGCGAGCAACGGCGCGGCGGCGCGGGCCTGGTCGCGGCCCAGCTCGTTGAGGGGTACGTCGGTCTGCCCCTGGACGCGGTTGGCGGCGTTCCAGTCGGTGTTGCCGTGCCGCCAGACGATCAGCCGGGTCATTCGGCTGCGGCGGACCCGCTGGCGTCGGCCTCGACCAGGTCGCGGTCGACGAACGGGATGGTGGGGCAGTCCTTCCAGAGGCGGTCGAGCCCGTAGAACTCGCGCTCCTCGGTGTGCTGGACGTGCACCACGATGTCGACGTAGTCGAGCAGCACCCAGCGGCCACCGCGCTCGCCTTCGCGCCGGATCGGCTTGGCCTTCTCCGGAAGCTCCAGCAGGCGCTCCTCGATGGCGTCGACGATGGCGAGCACCTGGCGCTCGTTGGGGGCGGCGGCGAGCAGGAACGCGTCCGTGATGGCGAGCTGGTCGCCGACGTCGATGATCGCGATGTCCTGCGCCTTCTTGTCGGCGGCTGCCTGGGCGGCGGCCATCGCCAGCTCGTGCGCGCGTTCGGAAACTGTCACCGTTCTCCTTCGATCAGGCGTGCGATCCTCCAAGCGTCTCACACCCGGCGAGGTCCCGACCCGTCAGTTCTGGTCGGTTAGGCGTACCAACCAGCACATACCGGGCGCGATCAGGACTGATAGAGGCGTCGCTTGGCGATGTACTGCACCACACCGTCGGGCACCAGGTACCAGACCGGCTCACCCCGGGCGACCCGGGCACGGCAGTCGGTCGACGAGATGGACATCGCCGGCACCTGGATCAGGCTGACCGTGTCCGCCGGGAGGTGCTTGTCGGTCAGCGCGAAACCGGGCCGCGTCACACCGATGAAGTGGGCCAGCTCGAAGATCTCGTCCAGGTCCTTCCAGGACAGGATGCGTTGCAGCGCGTCCGCTCCGGTGATGAAGAAGAGCTGGACCTTGGAGCCGTACTCGGCCTGGAGGTCGCGCAACGTGTCGACCGTGTAGGTCGGGCCGCTGCGGTCGATGTCGACGCGGCTGACCTGGAAGCGGGGGTTGGAGGCGGTGGCGATGACCGTCATGAGGTACCGGTCCTCGGCGGGGCTGACCGGCTCGTCGGCCTTCTGCCACGGCTGCCCGGTGGGGACGAAGACCACCTCGTCCAGGCCGAACCGGTCCGCCACCTCGCTGGCCGCGACGAGGTGCCCGTGGTGGATCGGGTCGAAGGTGCCACCCATGATCCCGATCCGCCGGATATCTTCCTCCACCCGTTGATCGTAGGCCGGGCGTCCGAACCCGGCGTATCAGCCCGAGGGCTGGCGACACAGATACTCGTATGCGTATACTCGTCTACAAGTATTTGGGAGGTGCGTCATGCCGAAGCGGCGCAAGGTCGGCAACCTGCTGGCGCTGGCCGTGCTCTCCGCCCTCGTCCAGCGGCCCATGCATCCCTACGAGATGGCCAGCACACTGCGCACCTGGGGCAAGGACCAGGACATGGAGTTCAAGTGGGGCTCCTTCTACACGGTGATCCGCAACCTGGACAAACACCAGTTGATCGCCGCCGTGGAGAGCGTCCGCGAGGGCCGACGCCCAGAACGCACCGTCTACCGGATCACCGACGCGGGCCGGGCCGAGCTGGTCGACTGGGCACGGGAGCTGGTCGGCATGCCCATGGCGGAGCATCCCCGCTTCCGGGCCGGCCTCTCCGTGCTCGCCGCCCTGCACCCCGACGAGGCGACCGACCTGCTCCGGCAGCGGCTCGACCGACTGGACGACGCGCTCCGCCGTGACCGCGAGACGCTCGACGCCCACCTGCGGGACATCCCGCGACTGTTTCTGGTCGAGAACGAGTACGACCTCGCCATCCGGGACGCCGAGGCCGCCTGGCTGCGGGCCCTGCTGGCGGAGTTGACCTCGGGCAGCTACCCGGGGCTGGACTTCTGGCGGGCCTTCCACGAGACCGGCGAGATGCCGGCCGAAATCGTCGAGCTGGCGGAGAGGACCAGCAGAGACCCCGACACCGCCGACTGAGAAGACAGCTCCGGCGGGGTGCGCCAACACCCCGCCGGAGCCCTACCTCGAACCGACACCTGAGCAGGCACCCGGCCCGAAGCGGCAACCACGAGGATAACCGGGTTCCCTCCCAGGACGGTTCGTCCGCACCCATGCGACGACACCAGGGAGAAAGAGCATGACAACTGTACGAACCGCACTCGTCATCGGCGGCGGCATCGCCGGACCGGTGGCGGCCCTCGCGCTGCACCGCGCCGGCATCACCGCCACCGTCGTCGAGGCGTACCCGCCGCCCGCCAGCGGAGCCGGTGGCATTGGTGGCATCGGTGGCACCCTCGCGCTCGCGCCCAACGGCGTGGCAGCCCTGCGGGCCGTCGGCGCGGACGAGGCGGTGACGGCGATCGCCACCGGGATCCACCGCAGCGTCATGGCCGTCGGCGCCCGACGGATCGACCTGCCGATGCTGGCCGGAGTGCCGCCACTGCGCGTGGTGCACCGGGCCGAGCTGCACCGGGTGCTGCACGACCGGGCCGTCGCCGAGGGCATCACCTTCGCGTACGGCAAGCGACTGGTCGACGTCACGCAGACCGACGACGGCGTGACCGCGCGTTTCGAGGACGGCACCACGGCGACCGCCGATGTCCTGGTCGGCGCGGACGGCATCCGGTCCCCGGTCCGTGGCCTCATCGACCCGGCCGCGCCCGGCCCCCGGTTCACCGGACTGCTCGGCTTCGAGGCGGTCGCCCGGCACGAGGTGGACGCCGAGGAGGGCACGATGACGTTCGCCTTCGGACGGCGCGGTTACTACCTGTACTGGCCGGAGCCGGGTGGCGGCACCCGCTGGGGGGCCAACCTGCCGGGGCAGCGGCCGATGAGCCTCGTCGAGGCCCGCACGGTGCCCGCGCGGCAGTGGCTGGACACGTTGCGCGCCACCTACGGCGACGACGACCCGGGCCGGGAGCTGATGGCCACCAGTTCCGCCGACGACCTCCAGGTGGCCGGCGCGTTGCAGATCATGCCGCCCGTGCCGCACTGGCACCGGGGTCGCATGGTGCTGGTCGGCGACTCCGCCCACGCGCCGTCGAACAGCTCCGGGCAGGGCGCCTCGCTCGCCATCGAGAGCGCGGTGCAGCTCGCCCGCTGCCTGCGGGACCTACCTGACGTGACGTCGGCCTTCGAGGCGTACGTGCGGCTGCGCCGTACCCGGGTCGAGAAGGTCGCCGCCCGCGCCGCGCGGATCAACCACACCAAGGCGCCCGGGCCGGTCGCCCGGACGCTGATGCCGCTGCTCATACCGCTGCTGGTGCGTACGGCGATGGATCCGGAACGCACCGTCGCCCACGAGCAGCGCTACGTCATCGACTTCGACGCTCCGGTCACGGCGGAACCCGCCCTGCGCTGAGCACGGGCGCGGGGTGGCCGCTCGGGCCACCCCGCGCTCCGACCATCGCAACCCGGGCCGCCCGCCACGGCGGCCGACCTGCCTCAGGCCGAGGCGGCGGCCACCGCCGTGCGCGCCACGAGCGCCCGCCGCAGGTCGTCGTCGGCGTCGGTGACGACCCGCCGCAGGCCCGCCGTCAGGTCGTCGCGGGCCAGCAACGCCGCGGCCGCCTCCCGGGTCGGCTGCGCGACGGCGTAGCGGGGAAACGCCAGCTTCGCCACCCGGTCGGCCGTCCAGGAGGTACGACGACGAGCGGCGGCCGGCATCTCGGCGAAGTACCGCCCGACGTACGCGGCGGTCAGCTCGGCCTGCTCGGGCTGCCAGAACCCCTCCGCCGTGGCCTCGAGCAGTCGGTTGGACAGCTCAGTGTTCCGCATGAGGATCTCCCATGCCGCCTGCTTCGCCGCCGGGTCGGGCAGGGCGGCCCGGCAGTACGCGGCCTGTTCCGCGCCGGCGGAGCTGACGTCGGCCCGCGCCTCATCGGCGATCTCCGCCTCGCCCGCCGCGCCCAGCACCACGAGCCGGCGCAGCACCGCCCACCGCAGCTCCGCGTCGACGGCCAGCCCGGTCGGTACGTCCCGGCCGGCGAGCCAGCCGACGAGCAGGTCGCTGTCGGTGGTCGAGGCGATCCAGCCCCGGGCGGCGGCGAGCTGCAACGACTCCCCCGCCGGCGCGCCATCGAGCAGACGCCGGCACGCCTCGGCGACCCGGGCCAGCGCCGCCGAACGGGCCAGCGGGTCGAGGTAACGGTCCACCAGCGATCGGCTGAGGACGAGCACGTCCTCCGCGATGATCACCTCGGTCTCGACGGGGAGCGCCGCGACCATCAGGTCGACCAGGCCGGCGACGGGCCGTTCGCCGTCGGTCGCCGCGTCCAGCGCCTCGCCCCAGAGCACCGCCCGGGCGAGCGGATCGGTCAGAGAAGGCAGCACCACCGCGACCGCGTCCGCCGACGCCTCGTCGAGGCGCACCTTGGCGAAGGTCAGGTCACCGTCGTTGAGCAGCAGCACCTGGGCCGCCGGCTCGCCCGTCAACGCGTCGAGCACGGTACGACCGCCGTCGACGGCCGGATCGAGATCCACTTCCGCGCGCTGGACGGCGCCGTTCGCCGCGTACCGACCCACCCCGATGCGGTGCGGACGCAGCACCGGGTACGACGCGGGGGCGGTCTGCACCACGGCGACCTCGGTGTAGCGCCCGTCGGCGTCGACGTGGACCTCGGCGCGCAACGTGTTGACCTGCGGCCGGCGCAACCACAGCTCGGCCCAACCGGACAGGTCCCGGCCGCTGGCGGCGGAGAGGCTGGTCAGCAGGTCGGCCAGGGTGGCGTTGCCGAAGCGGTGCGCGGCGAAGTGCGCGTTCAGGCCGGCGAGGAAGGCCTCGTCGCCGAGCCACGCCACCAGTTGCCGCAGCACGGCGGCGCCCTTGGCGTACGAGATGCCGTCGAAGTTGAGCAGGCCTTCGTCGGCGTCGGCCACCTCCGGCGGCGCGACCGGGTGGGTGGAGGGGCGCTGGTCGGCCGCGTATCCCCAGGCCTTGCGGCGCATGGCGAACGTCGTCCACGCCTGGTCGAAGCGGGTGGCCTCGGCGGTGACCCGGGTGCCCAGGTACTCGGCGAAGGACTCGTTGAGCCACAGGTCGTCCCACCAGCGCATGGTGACCAGGTCACCGAACCACATGTGCGCCATTTCGTGGGCGATGGTGGTGGCCCGAACCTCACGCTGGGTGTCGGTGACCGCCGAACGGAACACGTAGTCGTCGCGGAAGGTGACGATGCCCGGGTTCTCCATCGCGCCGGCGTTGAACTCGGGCACGAACGCCTGGTCGTACTTGCCGAACGGGTAGCGCTCGGCGAAGAGCTGGTGGAACCGGTCCAGGCACCGCCCGGTGATGTCGAAGATCTCCTCGGCGTCGGCGTCCAGGTGCTCGGCGAGCGACCGTCGACAGTAGATCGCCAGCGGTATGCCGTCGTGCTCGGCACGGCGGACGTGGTAGGGCCCCGCGATCAGCGAGAAGAAGTACGTCGCCAGCGGCGCGGTCGGGGCGAACTCCCAGCGCCCCGGGGCCGGGGTGGCGACCACCTCGGCGTTGCCGGAGACCGTCCACTGCGGCGGCGCGGTGACCGAGAGGGTGAACGGGGCCTTGAGGTCGGGCTGGTCGAACGCGGCGAAGATGCGCTGGGCGTTGTCGAGGAACGACAGCGCGTAGAGGTAGGTCTCGCCGTCCGCCGGATCGACGAAGCGGTGCAGCCCCTCCCCGGCGTTGGAGTACGTCATCTCCGCCTCGACGACGAGGGTGTTCGTCGTGTCGAGATCGACCAGCGGCAGCCGGTTGTCGGTCAGGGTGGCGGGGTCGACGGCACGGTCGTTGAGGCGTACCGCGAGAAGATTTGCCGGCCTGACCTCGACGAAGGTGGCGGCCCCAGCGGTCGCCCGGAACCGGATCTCGACGCGGGACCGGAACAGATCGCCGTCGCCGGTCAGGTCGAGGTCCACCTGATAGGACTCGACAGTAATCGCCGCGCCACGCGCGGTCGCCTCTACACGGGTCAGGCTCGGCATCCGCTTATCCTGCCCGATGGGGATCGGCAGGCGGTCCCCACCTGGCCCCCTGCAGTGGAGGAAAGAACCATGGCGCAGCACCCCAAGGGCGATTTCGACCTCTCCCGCGCGGTCTGGCAACGGGCCGAGGGGGACACCTCCGAGAGCGCTGTCGAGGTCGCCTTCGTCGACGACCTGATCGGGATGCGCAACTCCGCCGAGCCGCAGGGCCCGGTGCTGGTTTTCACCCAGGCCGAGTGGGACGCGTTCGTGGCCGGCGCGCAGGACGGCGAGTTCGACCTCGACTGATCGGCCGTGGCACGTGCCGGTGCCCTCTTCGAGGAGGACACCGGCACGGGTCGCGCCGTTGGGTGCGGACGCGCGGGTGGGGCGTCTCAGCAGGGTTAGGGCGGGTGTCAAAGCCCCCTGGCCCGGGACTTTGACACCCGCCCTAGTCGCCGTCGCCCCAGCCGAGACCGCCCGGGCCCGGCGCGTGGTGGAAGCCGGGATGGTCGGCGACGTCGACGCAGCGCTCCCCGTCCGGGCCGACCGCGCCGCAGAACAGCCGCTCGGCCCGGTGCCACGCATCGGCCGGCGACAGGGCCGCCGCACCGAGCGCCAGCTCCGGGCGGAGCAGGCTCAGCGCCTCCGCGTACGCCACCGCCTGTTCACGCGCGTCGGCCGCGCCCGGCGCGGTGAAGCCCAGGTGCACGGTGAAGAACCGGCGCGGTCGGGCCGGCCGGCCGGGCGGGCCGATCAGCGGCCGCGCGGTCCGGCCCGCGCCCGGCGTGTCGACCGCCCGCCGCTGCCGCCAGCGCGGCGGCCTGTTGTCGTTCATGCGTCCTCCCCGTGGTCGTGGACACCTCGGCCCGACGGGGTCGCCACCGTCGTCCGACGATGCCGGCCGGCGACGGCCCCACCGGCAAGCAAACCAGGTTCCGCCGCCCGTGGGAGGGGCCAGCGGACGCGCTGTCGACGCGGGGATTGCACGGCGGCCACGAGGGTAGACGTGCCCCGGCGGCGACGCGGGCCGCCGCCGGAACCTCGAGGAGGCCCGATGGCGACCATGCCGGCCGACCGCAGCCCGGACAGCACCCTCGCCCTGCTGCGCGCCGGCTACCGGTTCATCGGCGAACGCTGCGACCGCCTGGGCAGCGACGTCTTCTCGACCCGGATCCTGCTCGCGCCGACCATCTGCCTGCGGGGTCGGCCGGCCGCCACCCTGTTCTACGACAACGAGCGCTTCCAGCGCGACAGCGCCATGCCGCTGCGGATTCAGCGGACCCTCACCGGTCGGGGCGGCGTGCAGGGGCTGGACGGCGCCGCGCACACCGACCGCAAGGCCATGTTCATGTCGATCATGACGCCGACGGCGATCGGGCGACTCGGGCACCTCTTCGACGCCGAGTGGCGGGCACGGATTCCCGCCTGGGAGGCGGCCGGCGCGGTGCCGCTCTACGACGAGCTGGGCCGGCTGCTGACCCGGGTGGTCTGCGCCTGGGCCGGCGTGCCGCTGGCCACCTCACAGGTCGACCGCCGCGCCGTCGACCTGCACGCCATGATCGAGAGCCCGGCGGTCGTCGGCCCACGGCACTGGCGGGGCCTGCTCGCCCGCGGCCGCGCCGAACGCTGGATCGGCGACCTCGTCGAACGGACCCGTGTCGGCATCCACCCGGCCCCGGCTGACAGCCCGCTACGGATCGTCGCCGAGCACCGCGACACGCGCGGGGCGCTGCTCCCCCGCCGGATCGCCGCCGTCGAACTGCTCAACCTGCTGCGTCCCACGGTCGCCGTGGACCGGTACATCGTCTTCGCCGCGCTCGCTCTGCGCGACCATCCCGCGTGGCGACAGCGGGTCCACGGCGACGACGGGGCCACCGAGCAGTTCGTCCAGGAGGTACGCCGTTACTACCCGTTCTTCCCGATGGCCGCGGCCCGGGTCCGGCGCCCCTTCGACTGGCAGGGCCACCACTTCCCACAGGGGCGGCGGGTGCTGCTCGACCTCTACGGCACGAACCACCACCCGGCGCTCTGGCCCGAACCGGAACTGTTCCGCCCCGAGCGGTTCGCCGACCGGCGCGTGGACCCGTTCGCGCTGATCGCGCAGGGCGGCGGCGACCACCGCACCGGGCACCGCTGCGCCGGCGAGTGGATCACCATCGACCTCATGAAGCGGGCGGTCACCCACCTGACCGCCGGCATGCGCTACGACGTGCCGCCGCAGGATCTGCGCCTGGACCTGCACCGGATGCCCGTCCTGCCGCCCGGCCGCATGACCGTCACCAACGTCCGCCGCGCCTGACCCCGTCCCACCGGCGTTGTCCGGGTGTCGGTGCGTCGCGCCGGTTTGGGCGGCCGACGTGCGGGCAGGCGCAGCGGGCGGCACACTCGCCGCGCAGCACCCGCCCAGGAGGCGCGATGCCCTCTCCGGCCCCCGGTGACGCCCGGCGCGCCGCGCGTCCCGACACCGGCGGAACAGCCCTGCCGATGGCGTACGTCCTGCCGCTGCGCTGGCACACCGACGCCGGCCTGGACGAGCTGACCGGTTACCTGCGCCGACTGAGCGGGATCGTCGACGTGATCGTGGTCGACGGGTCACCTCCGGAGCTGTTCGCCCGGCACGCGGCGGCCTGGCGCCCGCTGGTGCGGCACCTGCCGCCCGACCGCGCCCGGCGAGGGCTCAACGGCAAGGTGGTGGGGGTGCACACCGGCGTCGGCGCGGCGCGCCACGAGCACGTGGTGATCGCCGACGACGACGTCCGGTACGACGAGGCCGGGCTCCACGCGGTGCACCGACTGCTGGACCGGGTCGACCTGGTCCGGCCGCAGAACTACTTCGACCCCCTGCCCTGGCACGCCTGGTGGGACACCGGGCGGACGCTGCTCAACCGCGCCCTCGGAAACGACTACCCCGGCACCCTCGCGGTACGCCGCAGCACGTTCCTCGCCATGGGCGGGTACGACCCCGACGTGCTCTTCGAGAACCTGGAGCTGATCCGTACCGTCCGCGCCCACGGCGGCGTCGAGGCCGCGCCGCCCTGGCTGTACGTACGGCGGCTGCCGCCGGACGCGGCGCACTTCCGGCGCCAGCGGGTCCGCCAGGCGTACGACGACCTGGCCCAGCCGGTCCGCCTGGTGACCGCGCTCGCGGTCGTGCCCGCGCTGGCCGTGGCGGTCGCGTCCCGCCGACCCCGACTGCTGCTCGGCATGACGGCCAGCGTCGTCGCCCTGGCCGAGGCGGGTCGCCGCCGGGCCGCCGGTACCACCGTCTTCCCACCGACCACCACGCTGGCCGCCCCGCTCTGGCTGCTCGAACGCGGCATCTGCAGCTGGCTGGCGGTAACCCAGCGCCTGCTGAGAGGCGGAGTCCGCTACGGCGACACCAGGATCCGCACCCCAGCCCACCGTCACGAAGTCCCCGCGATCTTGCACTTTCTGCTGGGACGAAAGCCCCGTTAGCTAACAGAGCGGCAACAGGAAGTGCAAGATCGCGGGGAGATACGGCGACGGCCCGCAGCCACCGGGGTGGCCGCGAGCCGTCGTCGACGTCGGTGGCTTCAGGAACTGACCTGCTGGCGGGCCTGCTGTGCCTGGTCCTTGACGTCCTGGGCGGCCGAGCGGCCGTCGTCCTTGACGGCGTGCACTGCGTCCTGGGCGGTGGACTTCACCGACTCGGCGGCGTGCTGGGCCGGCTCACGCAGCTCATCCTTGAGCTCGCTGGCAACCTCGCCCAGCTTCTCCTTGACGACTCCGCTGTGCTCGCTGACCTTCTCCTTGACCTGGGCGGCCGCCTGCTGCTCCCGGCGGGAGGCCGGGATCAGCGAGGAGGCCAGCCAGCCCACGCCGAAGGCGATCAGACCGGCGGCGAGCGGGTTGCCCTGCGACTTCTCCCGGATCACGCGGGGCGCGCTGTGGGCGGCGTCGCTCACCGAGGAGGCCGCCGACTGCGCGGCGTCGCTGACACTGGACGCCGCCGACGACGCGCGGTCACCCACCGAGTGGGCGGCGTGGCCGGTGCCGTGGCCGAGGTCGGAAGCGGTTCCCATGACCTTGTCCCTCACATTCTGCAGCGCGGAGCGGGCCCGCTGCTTACGGTCGTCGACGATGCGGCTGGGGCTGACCTTGTACGCCAACGCGTCCACATCGGAGCTGAGGCTGTTGCGGGTGGCTTCGATCTCCCGGCGGATCTGGTCGGGGTCGGTGCTCATCGGGTGACTCCCTCCGGGTGGGGCTTGAGCGCGTCGGGGATCCGCTGCACGCTGTCGTTGGTCTGCTTGAGCCCGCGTACGTGCTCGGCGTTCTTCTTGGCCGCCGAGTAGAGGACGGCGGCGACCACGGCCCAGACCACGGCCACGATCAGCGCGGCGAGGCCGGAGTCCATGACGTTGTCCAGGAACTGCCAGATGGCGATCGATACAAAGAGGGCCACCATGTAGCCGCCGAAGCCGGCACCGCCGAAGAGGCCCGCGGCCTTGCCGGCCTTCTTGCCCTCCTGGCGGATCTCGGCCTTGGCCAGCTCGACCTCCTGGCGCATCAGCGTCGACAGGTCGGTGGTGACCTGACGCATCAGGTCACCGAGCGAACTGCCCTTCACCTCGGCCGCGGTGTGCGGGGCACCCGCGTCGGGGTGGTAACCGGAGTCCAGTCCGGACCCCTGCGTCGGCATGCTCATGCCGCCGTCTCCCTTCGGATGACTCGGCGCCTCACGGGCGGGGGCTGCCGCTGGACGGCACGCCCGGCAGCGGGTCGGTCTGGGTCACCGGCGGCAGCGGCTGACCGGTGCTCGCCGGCTCGGTGTAGCCGCCCGGCGTCGGGTCGGCGTAACCGCCGGAGGTCGGCTCGGTGTAGGTGCCCGGGGTCGGGTCGAGGTAGCCGCCGGCCGGGGTGGCGTCCGCGGCCGTACGGGGCGCCGGCGGTGGGGTGGGGATCACGGCGGTGCGCTCCGGGTCGTACGCCCCCGCGCCGCGGTAACCCGCGGAACCGTTGCCGGAGTCGTCACCGGAGGCCGAGATGCCCTTGGTCAGGCGTCCGGCCAGCACACCGAGCACCGCCGCGCCGACCAGGAAGGTGCCCGGGTTACGCCGCGCGTAGTCGCGTACCTCGTTGATCAGGTCGCCGGGCTGGCGCTCCTCGAGCCAGCCGGCCACGCCGTGCACCCGGTCGGCGGCCTGACGGGCCAGCTCGCTCACCGGACCGGCCTGGCCACCCTGCTCGGCCATCGTGCGCATCTCGTCGGCGATCGACCGCAGTCCGCCGGCCGCGCGGCGCTGCTGCTCGCCGGTCTGGCTGGCGAGCAGCGTGCGGGCCTCGCCGTAGAGGTTACGGGCCTGCCGGACGGCCTCACGGCCGACCTCGGTGCCCTGCTCCTTGGCGGTCTGGGCGACCGCGCCACCGGCGTGCGCCGCCTCGGACCCGACGTGCCGGGCCTGCTCGCGGACGCCGCCGCCGTTGGTGGACTCCTGGCCGTACGTGGAGGAGGTGGGTGACAGATCGTAAGTCATGATTTCCCTTCCGCTCGGAAGTGTCGTCGCGGTTGTTCTGGGGGGATGCGGCCGTGTCGCCGTGGCCGCTGACAACTCACCTACCCGGCGTTTTGGCTTCCATACCTGTTCGTGCATTTCTCTGCGCGAGCGTCGGGAGGGACTTCAAAATGGAGGATCGTCGGGCTGCGTCACGTCGCCGCTGCGGACAGCGACGTTCGCGGGACCGGGAGATCCACGAAAGGGGCACCGATGCCACGAGACGCGCGGGGTGGCCGACCTGCCGCGCCCCGACCGCAGGTGCAGGTCGCCGCGCTGGTCGTGGCCGGGGTCTTCCTGCTGATTGGTGTCCTCGGCTACATCCCCGGCATCACCACCAACTACGGCGATCTGGCCTTCGCCGGGCACCACTCGGACGCCAAACTGCTCGGCGTGTTCCAGGTCTCGATCCTGCACAACGCCGTACACCTGCTGTTCGGGCTGGTGGGTCTGGTGTTGGCCCGCAGCGTCGCCGGCGCGCGGGTCTTCCTGGCCGGGGGCGGTGCGATCTACCTCGCCCTCTGGCTGTACGGCCTGGCGATCGAGGCGATCGACGAGGAGGGTGGCGCGAACATCCTGCCCGTCAACGGCGCCGACAACTGGCTGCACCTCGCCCTCGGCTTCGGCATGCTGGCCCTCGGCCTGCTGCTGTCGAACGAAGCCGGGACCGGCGGACGCCTCGACACTCCGATCGACCGCCCCTGAGCTGCTACTTCGCGCGTGTGAGAGCGAGCAGGGGCGGGGTACCGTCACGGATGGTGATCCGCGTCGGCGGAGTCGGAGCCGGTCACCGTCGCGTACACCGGGACCGGCGCCTGCACGCCCGACCCGACCGCCGCCGGCCGCGCCCGCCGGCAGCCGTCAGGCCGCGACCGGGAGCCGTTTGGCGAAGCAGACGCTGTACGGGTTGCCCACGTACTCGCCGTACACCGGGATCGGTTCGTAGCCGCACGAGGTGTACAGCCCGACGGCCGCCGGCAGGTACGTGCCGGTCTCCAAGCAGACCACGGTGTGCCCCTGCTGGAACGCGCACTCCTCCAGGGCGGCGAGCAGTTGCCGGGCGATGCCCCGGCCCCGGTACGCCGGCCGCACGTACATCCGCTTGACCTCGCCGGTGACGGCGTCGAGTGACTGGAGTCCGCCACAGGCGACCGCCCGACCGTGCACCACCACGGCCAGGTAGCGGATGTCGTCGTGGGTGACGGTGACCTGCCCGTCCAACCCGCCGTCAGCGACGCGCAGCTCACGCTGCTGGGCGACGACCAGGGCGGCGATTTCGGGATCGATGGCGGGCCGCGACTCGATCAGCATCACCCGACGCTAAGCGGGATGGATTTCGCGGAGGTTTCCAGCAGTCAACCCGATCACGGAGCGCAACCGGCTACTCGGCGTCATCCTCGATGTCGTCGTCGCCCACGTCCGCGCCGATGTCGTCCGCGCCGGTCCCGTCCTCCGGGCGCACCCGGCGGGCCTTGCGCGCGGCGAGCCGATCCGCCGCCGATGCCCGGCTCGACTTCTCCTCCAGGCGTACGTCGGTGCCCCGGTTACCGGGCACGAACTCCGCGCCCGCGTAGAGCGTCGGCTGCCAGTCGAACTCGCGCTCACCGATCCGGACCAGGTCACCGGGCTCGGCGCCGGCCTTGGCCAGCTTGTCCTCGACACCGAGGCGGGCCAGTCGGTCGGCGAGGTAGCCGACCGCCTCGTCGTTGTCGAAGTTGGTCTGCTTGACCCAGCGCTCCGGGCGTACGCCGCGCACGGTGAACGAGCCGTCGGCCTCCGCCGTGATGGTGAAGCCGGCGTCGTCCACGGCCATCGGCCGGATCACGATCCGGGTCGGCTCGGCCGGCGGGGCGGCCTTACGCTCGGCCTCGACCAGCTCGGCCATCGCGTACGTCAGCTCCTTGAGCCCTTCCCGGGTGGCCGCCGAGACCTCGAACACCCGGTAGCCGCGCTCCTCGAGGTCGGGACGGACGATCTCGGCGAGGTCCCGGCCGTCCGGCACGTCGACCTTGTTCACGGCCACCAGCCGGGGGCGCTCGGTCAGCCCGCCGTACTGGCTCAGCTCGGCCTCGATCGCGTCGATGTCGGCGACCGGGTCGCGGCCCGGCTCCAGCGTCGCCGAGTCGATCACGTGCACCAGGACCGCGCAGCGCTCGATGTGTCGCAGGAACTCCAGGCCCAGGCCCTTGCCGGTGGCCGCGCCGGGGATCAGGCCCGGCACGTCGGCGACGGTGAAGGTGTGGTTGTCCAGCCGGACCACGCCGAGGTTGGGCACGAGGGTGGTGAACGGGTAGTCGGCGATCTTCGGCTTCGCGGCGGAGATCACCGAGATCAGCGACGACTTGCCGGCCGACGGGAAACCCACCAGGCCCACGTCGGCGACGCTCTTCAACTCCAGCACGATGTCGAGCTGGTCGCCGGGCTCCCCCAGCTCGGCGAAGCCGGGCGCCTTGCGCTTGGCGTTGGCCAACGAGGCGTTGCCGCGCCCGCCGCGCCCGCCGCGGGCCACCTCGAAGGTGGTGCCGGCGCCGACCATGTCGGCCAGCACGGTGCCGTCGGTGGTCTGCACGACCGTGCCGTTGGGCACCTTGAGCACCAGGTTGTGGCCGTTGGCCCCGTCCCGGTTCGACCCGGCGCCGCCCTTGCCGTTGTCGGCCTTGACATGCGGGTGGAAGTGGAAGTCGAGCAGCGTGGTCACCTGCGGGTCGACCACCAGCGACACGCTGCCGCCGTGGCCGCCGTTGCCGCCGTCCGGCCCCCCGAAGGGCTTGAACTTCTCGCGGTGGATCGAGACACAACCGTGTCCACCATCGCCGGCCTGCAGATGCAGGACGACCCGGTCAACGAACGTCGCCACGGCGTCAATCCTTCCAGCGAGGGTCGACCCCGCATGTCGAAAAAGCCGAGCGGGCCGGGACCCGGAGGTCCGCGGCCCGCTCAGCGAAGATAACTACTGCTGCGGAACGATGCTGACGGTCTTGCGACCGCGCTTGGTGCCGAACAGGACCGAGCCGGCGGCCAGGGCGAACAGCGTGTCGTCGCCGCCACGGCCGACCAGGTCACCGGGGTGGAACTTGGTGCCACGCTGCCGGATGAGGATCTCACCGGCGCTGACGACCTGACCACCGAAGCGCTTCACGCCGAGTCGCTGGGCCGCGGAATCGCGACCGTTACGCGAGCTGGACGCACCCTTTTTGTGAGCCATTGGAGGACGACCTACTTCCCGCTGGAGATGCCGGTCACCTTGACCTGGGTCAACGGCTGGCGGTGACCCTGGCGCTTGTGGTAGCCGGTCTTGTTCTTGAACTTGTGGATCCGGATCTTCGGGCCCTTGGTGTGCGCGGCGATCTCGCCGGACACCGCGACCTCGGCAAGCTTCGCCGCGTCGGTCACCAGGTCGTCACCGTCGACGAGGAGCACCGCGGTGAGCTTCACCGCGTCACCGGGGGCACCGGTGAGCTTCTCGACCTCGATCACGTCGCCCTCGGCGACCTTGTACTGCTTGCCGCCGGTCTTGACGATCGCGTACATCGGAGGCGGACTCCCTGTCGTTGAGGCTGCTGACTGGTCGTCCCCGCGGCGGCTCGCCGGGTAGCAGTGCACGGCGGCGCGGGCACGCGGGAACTCGGCACACCAAAGTGGGCCGTAGGCAAGAGTACGCCATCGCCGGCGTGGACCCCAAACCGGCCCACCCTGGTTACCGGGCGCAGAGCTGATCGAGGCGCTGCTGGAGCCGGTCCAGCTCGGTCTCGTCGATCGACTCGACATCGACGCCGAGGGCGGCGACCTCCGTGCCGAGGTCACTGAGCAACGTCCTGAGCTGCGCGTCGGTGGCCTGGGCCCCCTGCTCCCGCAGCGCGACCCGCCAGCCGGCCAGGGCCGCCTGCGCCCGGGTCCGGGCCGCGTCGGCGTTCACGGTGTCACCCGCGCCCACCGCGGCGACCATCTGGCCCAGCCCTTCGACGTAATCCCGGACGGCGGTGGTCCCGGCCCGCCGCGCCTCGGCACAGACCCGGGCGTCACCGCCCGCCGCGCCACCGCCCAGCGGCGTGGCAGCCGGACCCGTCGACGCGGAACCCCCGGTCGGGCCCGCACCAGCCGAGCGGTCGTCGGAGCAGCCCGCCACGGCCAGGAGTACGGCTACCAGCAGGGTACGAGCGAGCAGGCGACGCATCTTCTTCTCCTGACCGGGGCCGAGCGTTCCCGCGTCGGGATGACCCGAGCGGCGAGGTCCCTCCCCCGTCACATTGCCGGGAAAGGGACCTCGTCAAACACCGGGCCGGTCAGCCGTCAGGGACGGCGGGCCGGTCAGCCCTCAGGGGCGGGTCCGTCGGCGGGTGCCACCCCGGCGGGAACGACGACGTCCGGTGCCACCCTCGGCGGCCTCCTCGTCGCCGTCGGCGTCGGCGAGAGCGTCCGGGTCGTCCGCCGCGGCCAGCCGGGCCGACTCACCCCGCTGGCTGTCGGACAGCACCGGAGCAGCCTCCGTCTCCGTCTCGTACCGGGACAGGTCGTACCCCATGGTGTCCTGGTAGTCGGCGTGCGGTTCGGCGTGGTTGTCGGTGTCGACAACCTCGACCACGGCGCGCTCGGCCGGGGCGCTCTTGCGCGCCCGGCGGCGGGAGGACGCCGTGCCGTTCTCCGCGGCCGGGGCGGCCGGGGCGGCCGGCGCCGACGACGCGACGGCCTTGACCTTCTCCGCGGCGCCGCCGTTGCGCGGCTTCTCCGGCACCGGCTCGGTGTGGATGATGACGCCCCGGCCCTTGCAGCAGTCGCAGGTCTCGCTGAACGCCTCCAGCAGGCCCGCGCCGATTCGCTTGCGGGTCATCTGCACCAGACCGAGCGAGGTGATCTCGGTGACCTGGTGCTTGGTGCGGTCCCGACCCAGGCACTCGGTGAGCCGGCGCAGCACCAGCTCCCGGTTCGACTCGAGCACCATGTCGATGAAGTCGATCACCACGATGCCGCCGATGTCCCGCAGCCGGAGCTGGCGGACGATCTCCTCCGCCGCCTCCAGGTTGTTGCGGGTGACCGTCTCCTCCAGGTTGCCGCCGGAGCCGGTGTACTTGCCGGTGTTCACGTCGACGACCGTCATGGCCTCGGTCTTGTCGATCACCAGCGAACCGCCGGACGGCAGGAACACCTTGCGGTCCAGACCCTTGATGATCTGCTCGTCGATCCGGTACTCGGAGAACACGTCGTTCGTGCCGACGTGCCGACGGACCCGGTCGACCAGGTCCGGGGAGACGTGCGACAGGTACGACTCGACCATGCCGTACGACTGCTCGCCCTCGATGACCAGCTCGCGGAAGTCCTCGTTGAACAGGTCCCGGACCACCCGGATGACCAGGTCGGGCTCCTCGTAGAGCAGCACCGGGGCGCCACCCTCGGCGGCCTTGGCCTGGATGTCCTCCCACTGCGCCTGCAACCGCTTGACGTCGCGGGCCAGCTCGTCCTCGCTGGCGCCCTCGGCGGCCGTCCGGACGATCACGCCGGCGCCGTCCGGGACCAGCTTCTTGAGCACGTCCCGCAGCCGCTTGCGCTCGGTGTCCGACAGCTTGCGGCTGATCCCGGACGCGTTGCCGTTGGGCACGTAGACCAGGTGCCGACCGGAGAGCGCGATGTGGCTGGTCAGCCGCGCGCCCTTGTGCCCGATCGGGTCCTTGGTGACCTGGACCAGCACCGAGTCGCCGGAGCGTAGCGCCTGCTCGATCGAGCGGGCCCGCCCCTCCAGCCCGGAGGTGTCCCAGTTGACCTCGCCCGCGTAGAGCACCGCGTTGCGGCCCCGGCCGACGTCGACGAACGCCGCCTCCATGCTGGGCAGCACGTTCTGAACCTTGCCCAGGTAGACGTTGCCGGCCATGGTGCCGGAGGAGTTACGGGTGACGTAGTGCTCGACCAGCACGCCGTCCTCCAGGACGGCGATCTGGGTACGGTCGCCGCGCTGCCGGACCGCCATCACCCGGTCCACCGCCTCCCGGCGGGCCAGGAACTCCGACTCGCTGAGGATCGGTGGCCGCGTACGGCGCTGCTCCCGGCCGTCCCGGCGACGCTGGCGCTTGGCCTCCAGCCGGGTCGAACCGGACACGCCCTGGACCTCGTCGACCGTACGACGGGGTTCGCGGATCTTGACCACGGTCGGCACGCCGTCGTCGGCGGCCGCCCCCTCGGTGTCACCCGCGCCCCGGCGACGACGGCGACGGCGACGGCGGGTCAACCCGTCCCCGCCCTCGGACTCCTCGTCCTCGTCGCCCTCGCCCTCGGACTCGACCTCGGCGGTCTCCTCCTCGGCCTGCGCCGCCTCGTCGGACTCCTCGTCCTCGGCGTCGTCGGCGCCACCCTTGCCCCGCCCTCGACCACGGCGACCACGGCGGCGGCGACGGCGCGCGGCGGCGCTGTCCTCGTCGTCCTCGTCCACCTCGGTGGCCTCGTCGGCCTCCTCGGTCGGCTCCTCCTCGGCCTCGACGGCCTCGATCGGCTCCACCGGCTCCGCGTCGCGGCGGCCGCGCCGACGACGACGGGACGGCTCGGCCTCGACGGCCGGCTCCTCGGCGACCAGCTCGGGCTCGGGCTCGGCCGCTCGGGTCACCGGCACGGCGTCCGGCTGGGGCGCCATGAACAGCACGGTGGGCGCGGAGAGCGCCGCGCGACGACGGCGGGTCTTCGGCGGCTCGGCCTCGATGGCCTCGGCCGGCTCGATCGGCTCGTCCGTCACGTTCGCCACGGCGACACCGGGCGCGACATCCCCGAACGCCTGCTCGGCCGCGCTCGGCGGGGTCTGCGCCTCGTCCAGCTCGGCTTCGGCCTGCCGCAGGTCGGACTCGGCCGGTGTCTCGGCGGCGGACTCGTCGGCCGGGACGGGCTCGGGCTCGGCGACGGCGGCCGGCCCCTCGACGGCCGGCTCCGACTCGACGGCAGCGGCGGGCTCCGGCTCGGTGACGGCGGGCGTCGCCTTCTTCCGCCGGGTACGGGTCACCTTGACCGGAGGAACGACCTCGGGGGACGACAGCTCCGCGCTGGCCGCGACCAGCGGCTCCTCGGCGGTCGTCTCGACCGGAGCGGCCTTGCGACGGCGGCGGGGGGTCTTCGGAGGGACGTCCAGGTCACCGGAGATCGGGGCGAAGACCTCCGCCTGCGGCGACTCGACGGCGCCGACCCCACCGGTGGACGCCTCGACGGGCGCGTCGGCCTGCTCCGGCTGGTTGAGTGGGGCGGCCCGACGCCGGGTGGCCCGTGCCCGTCGCGGCTTCGCGGCGGGCTCGGCGCTCTCGGCACCGGACTGCTCCGCGCCGGTGGCTTGCTCGGTACCGGCGATGCTGTCGGTGGTGCTCTGCTCAGCGGTCTCCCCGGCCGGCTGTGAACCGGTCCGTTCGCCGCCCTCGGGCTCGTTCTCGAGCATGGACGTTCTCCAGTTCTGGCTGCCCCGGGCGCGGGTGAGCGCTGCCACGCAGGGTCGCCGCAAAAGTGTTTCCGCCGGGCGCGCGTGGTGCGCGACCGCCGAAGTCTGCCTGCAAGAGCACTGACCGTCGGTCAGTGCCCAACGATGGCTGCCCCGCCGCGGTCCGCATCCAACGGATCCACGATCGCACCCTGCGCGGTCAGCGTGCCCTGAGCCAGCCGGGTCACCCTCGGTGAGACCGGCGGCTCCAGGTCGGCCACCACGCGGAGGCCGGAAAGGACGTCATCGGGCCGTACGGACGGAGTGACCTGCCGTACGACCAGTTCGAGTATCGCACACGGTACGGCCGGCACCTCGGAAGGCGTCTGCGCCGGGGTAAGGACATCGATCGATATGACTGCCCCGCGGGCGTCGAAGGTGCGTCGTCCCTGCTTGGTCATCCGCTCGACCAGAACCTCGTCGGCGGCGGTGAAAGCGTCCACGGCGGCGCGCAGGGTCGCCGTGTCGACCTCGGGCAGCTCGATGTGCCAGTGCGACGCCTCGATCCGGTCGGCCAGGCTGCCACCCTCGGCGATCACCACCTCCAGCACGTCCAGCCCGGGCGAGAGCGCGGCGTCGAGCGCGGCGCGCAGCGCCTCCGGGTCGACCAGGGCCTGAAGGCCGATCTCCAGGTACTCCGCCTCGCTGGCCACCCCGGTCGGAGCGGCGCTGGCGTAGGAGATCTTCGGGTGCGGGGTGAAGCCCTGGGAGAACGCGATCGGTACGGCGGCACGACGCAGTGCGCGCTCGAAGGCCCGGGCGAAGTCCCGGTGCGAGGTGAACCGCAGCGGCCCGCGCTTGGCGTACCGGATGCGGGCGCGCTGGACGACCGGCGCCTGCCCACCCTCCGGCTGGTTTCTCTTACTGATCGTCTCGCTCCTCGAAACTCAGCACCTCGTTGATCATGAAGTTATTGTCGACGACACGCCGTGGCGCGGGCAACAACTTCATGATCGACGCGAGCGACCCGCTGGGGTCGGTCAGGAGGCGGGGGTCTTCAGGGGGGTGATCGGCGTCAGGGGGAGGAGTTTCTTGCCCGTCGGGCCGATCTGGATCTCGGTGTCCATGGAGGGGCAGACGCCGCAGTCGAAGCACGGGGTCCACCGACAGTCGTCCTGCTCGAACCCGCTGACCGAATCCTGCCAGTCCTGCCAGAGCCAGTCCTTGTCCAGGCCCGAGTCCAGGTGGTCCCAGGGCAGGACCTCCAGCTCGTCGCGCTGGCGGGTGGTGTACCAGTCGAGGTCCACCCCGAACGCGGGCAGCGTCTCGGCCGCCGCGTCCACCCAGCGCTGGTACGAGAAGTGCTCGCTCCACCCGTCGAACCGGCCGCCGTTCTCCCAGACCTTGCGGATCACCGAGCCGACGCGGCGGTCACCCCGGGAGAGCAGGCCTTCGATGAGCGACGGCTCGCCGTCGTGGTAGCGGTAGCCGATGGCCCGGCCCAGCGAGCGGTCCGAGTTGATGGCCTGCTTGAGGATCTTGAGCCGGTGGTCGATGACCTCCGGACGGTCCATCGCGGCCCACTGGAACGGGGTGTGCGGCTTCGGCACGAACCCACCGATGGAAACCGTGCAGCGGATGTCCTTGGAGCCGGTGGCGGCCCGACCGGCCCGGATCACCTCGTGGGCCATCTCCGCGATCTCGAGGACGTCCTCGTCGGTCTCGGTGGGCAGGCCGCACATGAAGTAGAGCTTCACCTGCCGCCAACCGTTGCTGTAGGCGGTGACGACCGTGCGGATCAGGTCTTCCTTCGACACCATCTTGTTGATGACCTTGCGGATCCGCTCCGACCCGCCCTCCGGGGCGAAGGTCAGACCGGTACGCCGCCCGTTGCGGGACAGCTCCTGCGCGAGGTCGATGTTGAAGGCGTCCACCCGGGTCGACGGCAGCGACAGCGAGACGTTCGTGCCCTCGTACTGCTGGGCCAGGCCCGAGCACATGTCGCCGATCTCGGAGTGGTCGGCCGAGGAGAGGGACAGCAGGCCCACCTCGTTGAAGCCGGAGAACTCCAGGCCCTCACGCACCATCTGCCCCACGGTGGTGATCGACCGCTCCCGCACCGGGCGCGTAATCATGCCGGCCTGGCAGAAGCGGCAGCCCCGGGTGCAGCCCCGGAAGATCTCCACCGCGTACCGTTCGTGCACCGTCTCGGCGAGCGGCACGAGGGGCTTCTTCGGGTACGGCCACGCGTCCAGGTCCATCGTCGTGCGCTTGTGCACCCGGAACGGCACGTCCGCCCGGTTCGGCACGACCCGCTGGATCCGCCCGTCCGGCAGGTAGTCGACGTCGTAGAAGCGCGGCACGTAGACGCTCTCGGTACGGGCCAGCCGCAGCAGCAGTTCGTCGCGGCCCCCCGGGGAGCCCTCGGCCTTCCACTCCCGGACGATCGCGGTGATCTCCAGGACGGCCTCCTCGCCGTCGCCGAGCACGGCGGCGTCGATGAAGTCGGCGATCGGCTCCGGGTTGAACGCGGCGTGCCCGCCGGCCACGATCACCGGGTCGGCGTCGGTACGGTCGACGGCCAGCAGCGGAATGCCGGCCAGGTCGATCGCCGTGAGCATGTTGGTGTAGCCCAGCTCGGTGGAGAAGGAGATGCCGAACACGTCGAACTTGCGCACCGGCCGGTGCGCGTCGACGGTGAACTGCGGCACGCCGTGCGTGCGCATCAGGCTCTCCAGGTCGGGCCAGACCGCGTACGTCCGCTCGGCGAGGGTGTCGGGCAGCTCGTTGAGCACCTCGTAGAGGATCTGCACACCCTGGTTGGGCAGGCCCACCTCGTACGCGTCGGGATACATCAGCGCCCAGCGCACCGTCGCCGCGTCCCAGTCCTTGACGACCGCGCCCAGCTCACCGCCGACGTACTGGATCGGCTTGGAGATCTGCGGGAGCAACGGCTCGAGCCGGGGCCAGATCGACGGCTCCGAGCTGGAAACGTCGCCCGAATTGGTCGCGGCCGCACGCGGCGTCGTGGACGGGGCACTCATGATGCCCAAGGGTACGCGCCCGCCCGTCGGTGACCGCGCGCACGCCACGATGCCGGCCGACCGGCCGCCCCGGGCCCGCGCCCCGGTGCCCGGGCGGCGGTGGTGGCGGCACGGTACTAACCTCGGACCGGCGCGAGAGGAGATTGCCGCGATGCCGGAGCCCCAGCCGGGAGCACGGCCGGCCGACGGGCGCACCCCTGGCCCGAAGCCGGACGACGCGCCGGCGGTCGCCGACGAGTCGACCTCCCCACCCGTACCCCCGGATCAGCCTGCCACCCCCGACGGCCCCGAGCCCCCGGTCGAACCGACCGCCGCCGCCCCGGCGGAGGCGGCGACGCCCGAGCCCGCGGCGAAGCCGGACCCGACGCTGTCCGAGCCGGCAGCCGAGCCGGACCCGACGCTGTCCGAGCCGGCAGCCGAGCCGGACCAGACGGCGAAGGAGCCGGCGGCCGAGCCGGACCCGACGCTGTCCGAGCCGGCGGCCGAGCCCGACCCGACGGCGAAGCAGCCCCCGGCTGAGCCGGACCCGGCCGACAAGCCCGAGCCGCACCCGACTGCCCCGGAGCCCGCAGCCGAGACGAGGCCGGCTGCCGGGCCTGAGCCCACGGCCCGCGAGCGCGTAGGTGACGGCCCCGACTCCCCCGACTCCCCCGCCGCGCCGCCCGCGCCCCGGTGGAGCGGATCCGCGTCGGTTCCACCTCCGCTGCCGCGTCGGCGCGCCTGGGGGGAGTCGGCCGAGCCGACCCCGCCGCCGCCGTTGCCGGAGCAGCCGCTCGAGCACCGCACCCCGGTCGACCCGTGGGCCGGGGTGGACACCGGCGGATGGGACCTGCCGTCCGCCGAGCTGCCTCCGCTGCCGCCGACGCTGGGCTACCCGGTCCCGCCGGCCACCCGGCAGTGGCCCGGGCCGCCGGTCGGCGCGCATCCCGTCTCACCGCCGCCGGTCGGGACGCACCCCGTCTCGCCGCCGCCCCACCACCAACCCGCCGCCCACCCGCCACCGCCGGCCCACCTGCCGCCGGTCGCCTACCCGCCACCGCACGCCCGACCTGCCTCGCCGCCCCAACCCGCCGCGCCGGTCCGGCCGGCGCCGCCGGCCCGGGTGCCGAAGCAGCGTCGCGGCCGGCGTTCGGCCACGCCGCCGCCGGGCTGGGAGAACCCCCAGGGGTACGCGCCTCCTCCGGTACGCCGTCGGCGGCGTCGCTGGCCGTGGCTGCTGCTGCTCAGCCTGGCCTGCTGCTGTGGTTGCCCCGCCTACTACGGCCTGCCGATCTCGTCCCAGTACCCGGTCAGCGTCGCGCTGCCCGAGCAGGTCGCCGACCTGAGCCTGCGGCAGGACGACAGCAGCTCCGAGACGGCCAAGCAGTTGGAGAGAGAGGTACGCCAGGAGCACCTGCTCGCCGAGGACACCTTCGCGGGCGTCTACCGGACGGCGGACGGCAAGCAGGTGACGGTCTTCGGCGGCACCGGCTTCCGGCTGACCCCCGAGGCGGACGCGGACGAGGAGATCACGCGGCTCGGTGAGCGCTACGCGCTGGAGGCCCCCGAGACGGTGCGGACCGGCGTACGGGGTCGGTACGAGCGCTGCGCGATCGGCCGGCCAGCCGAGGGTGAGGTGGTGGTGTGCACCTCGGTCGACCACGGCAGCATCGCCACCGGCGTGTTCACCCGGCTCTCCGTCTCGGACAGCGCGACGTTGCTCGACACCCTGCGTACGCAGATCGTCCAGCCCAAGCAGGGCTGAGCGGCATCCGTGCCGCCGCTGGCGGGCATCCGGACGGCGTGGGCGGGGTCAGATCTCGCTGGCCGGGTCGGTGTCGGCGCGCTTCGGGGCGTAGCGGGGGATGTACTCCTGGCCCGTGAGCTTCTGGATCTCGCTCATCACCTCGTCGGTCATCTGCCGCAGCGAGGTGCGATCGTCCGGGCGGCCGGTGAAGTCCAGCGGCTTCCCGAACCGCACGGTGACCTTGGCAGTGCCGGGGCGGGGTACCCGGGCCCCGATCGGCTGCGCCCTGTCCGTGCCGATCGTGCCCACCGGGATGATCGGCACACCGGCGGCGATGGCCAGCCGGGCCGCCCCCGTCCGGCCCCGGTAGAGCTTGCCGTCCGGGGAGCGGGTGCCCTCCGGATAGACCACCACCAGGTCACCGCCCCGCAACGCCGGGATCGCGGCGTCGAACGCGGACAGCGCGGCACGCCCACCGGCCCGTTCGACCGGGATGGCGCCCAGACCGGTGAGGACGAACTTCGAGAACGCGCCCTTCGCGCCGGTGCCGGTGAAGTACTCGGACTTGGCCCAGAACGCCAGGTGCCGGGGCACCACCGTGCCGAGGAACAGCTCGTCCGCCACCGAGAGGTGGTTACCGGCGAAGATCGCGCCGCCGGTCTCCGGCACGTGTTCCAGACCCTCCACGGTCGGGCGGAACGCCAACCGCAGCGCGGGCGCCACGGTGAGCTTGCCGATGGTGTAGAGCAGGGGCACTGGTCCTCCGGCAGATGAGGTGCGAGCAGGCGGTGTCACGGTAGCGGACGCCCCCACACCTCGCCGACGGAGGTGGGAGGCGTCCGCGTGCGTGTTCTACGACCGACGGACGGTGACCGTCACCCGCTCGCCCTCGCCAACCTCACCGGCGAAACCGTCGAGGCCCTCGGCGAAGTCGACCGAGTCGGCCAGCACCTCACCCGACACGAACTCCAGGTACGCCCCCACCGCGGCGCGCACCTCGTCGGACGCCGACACCGACACCACGATCCGGTCCGAAACGTCCAGGTCGGCGTCGCGGCGGGCCTGCTGCACCACCCGCACCACGTCGCGGGCCAGACCCTCGGCGGCCAGTTCGGGGGTCACCTCGGTGTCGAGGACGACCACGCCCTCGCCACCGGGCAGCGGCGCGGAGTGCTCGGCGTCGGCGGCCACGAGACGAAGCTCGTACTCGCCCTCGGCCAGGGTGATGCCGGCCGCCACCGGCGCGCCCTCGACCAGCTCCCAGTCGCCCGCCTTGACCGCCTTGATCACCTGCTGGACCTGCTTGCCGACGCGCGGGCCGAGCGCCCGGGGCACCACGGTCAACACCTGCTCGCAGTACGCGGACAGCTCGGCGCTGAACTCCACCGCCTTCACGTTGACCTCGTCGGCGATCAGGTCGGCGAACGGGCGCAGTTGCTCGGCCACCGGGGACGCCACGGTCAACGTCGACAGCGGCAGCCGTACGCGCAGCCCCTTGGCCTTGCGCAGCGACAGCGCCGCCGAGGCGACCGCCCGTACGTTGTCCATGGCCGCCACCAGGTCGTGGTCGGCCGGAAACTCCTCGGCGGACGGCCAGTCGGTCAGGTGCACCGACCGCTCGCCCGTCAGGCCACGCCAGATCTCCTCCGCGGTCAGCGGCGCGAGCGGCGCCACCACCCGGCAGAGCGTCTCCAGCACCGTCGACAGCGTGTCGAAGGCGTTGGCGTCACCCGACCAGAACCGGTCCCGGGACCGGCGCACGTACCAGTTGGTCAGCGCGTCCAGGTAGGACCGGACGGTCGCGCACGCGCCCGAGATGTCGTACGCGTCCATCTGCGCGCCGACCGTCGACACCAGCTCGTTGGTCTTCGCCAGGATGTACCGGTCGAGCAGGGTGCCCGCGGCGTCCCGGCCGCCGGTCGGCTCAGCGTCGGTCTTCCGCTTGGCCCGGTATCCGTCGGCGTTGGCGTAGAGCGAGAAGAAGTACCAGACGTTCCACAGCGGCAGCAGCACCTGCCGTACGGAGTCCCGGATCAACGTCTCGGTGACGGCCATGTCACCGCCGCGCAGCACCGGCGAGGACATCAGCATCCAGCGCATCGCGTCCGACCCGTACGAGTCGAACACGTGGTAGACGTCCGGGTAGTTGCGCAGGCTCTTGGACATCTTGCGCCCGTCCGAGCCGAGCAGGATGCCGTGGCTCAGGCAGTTGCGGAACGCCGGCCGGTCGAACAGCGCGGTGGCCAGCACGTGCATGGTGTAGAACCAGCCGCGGGTCTGCCCGATGTACTCGACGATGAAGTCACCCGGGTAGTGGTGCTCGAACCAGTCCGCGTTCTCGAACGGGTAGTGCACCTGGGCGAACGGCATCGACCCGGACTCGAACCAGCAGTCCAGCACCTCGGGGACCCGGCGCATCATCGACTGACCGGTCGGGTCGTCCGGGTTGGGGCGGACCAGGTCGTCCACCGCCGGCCGGTGCAGGTCGCTCAGGCGTACGCCGAAGTCCCGCTCGATGTCCGCCAGCGAGCCGTAGACGTCCAGGCGCGGGTAGTTCGGGTCGTCGGACTTCCACGCCGGGATCGGCGAGCCCCAGAACCGGTTCCGGCTGATCGACCAGTCCCGGGCGTTGGCCAGCCACTTGCCGAACGAGCCGTCCTTGATGTGGCCGGGCGTCCAGTTGATCTCCTGGTTCAGCTCGACCATCCGGTCCCGGAACTGGGTCACCGCCACGAACCACGACGACACCGCCTTGTAGACCAGCGGGGTGTCGCAGCGCCAGCAGTGCGGGTACGAGTGGGTGTAGGTGTCCTGCCGCAGCACCACCCCCCGCTCCTTCAGCTCCCGGATCACCGGCTTGTTGACGTCGAAGACCTGCTCACCCTGGTACGGCGGGACCAGCGCGGTGAACCGCGTGTGGTCATCCACGGTGACGATGGTGGGGATGCCGGCGGCGTTGCAGACGTTCTGGTCGTCCTCGCCGAACGCCGGGGCGAGGTGCACGATCCCGGTGCCGTCCTCGGTGGTGACGAACTCCGCCCCGAGCACCTGGTACGCGTTGTCGCCCGCCTGGTCGACGAGGAAGTCGAACAGCGGCGTGTAGCGGCGTCCGACCAGGTCCCGGCCGTACACCGTGCCGACCTGCTCGTACCCGTCCAGTTCCTTGGCATACGCGGCCAGCCGCGCCGCCCCCACCACGAACCGCTCCCCACTGCCCTCGCTGTCGGGGGAGCCCCGGTGCTCCAGCACCGCGTACTCGATGTCCGGGCCGACGGCGAGCGCCAGATTCGACGGCAGGGTCCACGGCGTGGTCGTCCAGACGCCGAGCTTGACCGGCCCGCGCAACAGCTCCGGGGCGGACTCGTCGGCGGTCAGCCCGAACCACACGGTCAGCGTCGGGTCGTGCCGGTCCCGGTAGACGTCGTCCATCCGGGTCTCGGTGTTCGACAGCGGCGTCTCGCAGCGCCAGCAGTACGCCAGCACCCGGAAACCCTCGTAGATCAGACCCTTGTCGTGCAGGGTCTTGAAGGCCCACATGACGCTTTCCATGTAGTCCAGGTCGAGGGTCTTGTAGTCGTTCGTGAAGTCGACCCACCGGGCCTGCCGGTTGATGTAGCGCTCCCAGTCCTGGGTGAACTCCAGCACCGAGGTGCGACAGGCCTCGTTGAACCGGGCCACGCCCAGGTCGATGATCTCGGCCTTGCTGGTGATGCCGAGCTGCTTCTCGGCCACCACCTCGGCGGGCAGGCCGTGGCAGTCCCAGCCGAAGCGCCGCTCCACGTGCCGGCCGCGCATGGTCTGGTAGCGCGGCACCACGTCCTTGACGTACCCGGTGAACAGGTGACCGTAGTGCGGCAGGCCGTTGGCGAACGGCGGACCGTCGTAGAAGACGTACTCGTTCTTGCCGTCGGTCCCGGCGGGACGGGCCTCGATGCTGGCCTCGAAGGTCTTGTCGGCCGTCCAGTGCTCCAGCACCCGGCGCTCGACCGCGGGCAGGTCCGGGCTCGCCGGAACACCGGCGGCGGGGTCGTGCAGTGGATAGGCCATCGCCTGTCGCTCTCCTCGCAGCTCACTCAACGTGGGTCTGCGAGGACGAACCGTCCGGGGTACGCCGACAACGACGCTCCCCGGGTGGCCCGCGGTACCACCCCGCTTGGCGGTCAGGATCGACCGCCCGCTCATTGGTCGGCTGTGACGGGCCGGACCCGTCCGGTTCTACTGGGCCGGTCACCCGGCTGTTCTTCCGGAGGCTCACCGGTGATAGCCGGGTCATCGCCTTACGGCCTCCAACGATACAAGACCCACCCCGTCCCCCGCCCCCGACTAAACCCCCACCCCACCCCTCCCGCGCACCCCACCCATTCCCGCCCTCGGTGATCAAGAGGTTTGCGTCAAATTCGCGCCGAATCCTGACGCGAACCTCTTGATCAACAGGGCGAGGCCCCGGGGGTGGGACCGTGGGGTTGGGGGGTTGGGAGGGTGGTGGTCCAGAGAGTGGCGCCGCCCTGTTGTCCGAGGGGCGCAAGCCCGCGGCCAGCGCGGCTTGACCCCGGTGACGGGCTCGCGCAGACTTCGCCGGTGCGTCCGCTGAACCACGACGAGTTCCAGGCCATGCGTCGATTCCCCGCGTTGGACGGCCTGCGGGCCGTCGCGGCCGTGATGGTCTTCGCCTTCCACTTCGGCGGCCCGTCGTGGGCCTGGTTGACCGGCTGGATCGGCGTACACCTGTTCTTCGTGCTCTCCGGCTTTCTGATCACGACGCTTCTGTTGCGGGAGGAACACCGCTACGGTCGGATCTCGCTGCGCGCCTTCTACCTGCGGCGGTTCTTCCGGATCATGCCGGTGTACCTGCTCGTGCTCTTCCTGACCTGGGCGCTGGCCCGGCTCAACAGCACCGCCGACGCGGTCGAACGCTCGCTGCGCTACTACCTGCTGCTGCTCAACGACTTCCTGCCGGCCAACGCCCCGTACCTGCACTCCTGGACGATCGGGATCGAGCAGAAGTTCTACCTGCTCTGGCCGGCGATCGCCTTCGTGCTGGTGACCGTCGCCTTCCGTCGCCGGCTCGCCGTGACCCTCGGGCTCCTCGTGCTCCTCGTCGCGCTGATCCCCCCTCAGATCGCCTGGCTGAGCTGGCCCATCCACTACGTGGCGATCCTGCTCGGCTGCCTGACGGCCGTGCTGATGCACCACCCGCGCGGCTTCGCCCTGTTCCGGCCGCTGACCCACCCGGTCACCGCCAGCGTGGTGATCGTGGCCTTCGCCGCGGTGCAGGTGGCCGTGCGGTACTGGCCGGCCCGCTTCGGCCAGGAGGCGTTGATCGGCTGCTACGCGACGGCGGCCGCGCTGCTGTTGCCGGCTCTGCTGTCGCGCGGCGTCCTGGCCCGCGTGCTGGGACTGCGGCCGCTGGTGTTCGTGGGCGAACGGTCGTACTCGATGTACCTGGTCCAGTCCATCGCGGCGCACGCGGCGGTCGGACTGCTGCCCGCGCTCGGGAGTCACCGCACCGGCATCTTCGTGGCCGCCGTGGTGGTGGCGTTGGTCCTCGCGGACGTGCTCTACCGCTGGGTCGAGCTACCGATGATCAAGGTGGGTCGCGAGCTGGCCGCACGGGTGTCCCGACCCGCACCCCGCGACCGGGACCGCCTACCCGGCGACGTCGACGGTTCCGTCCGGATCCCCCGCCCCCGCGAGGTGCTCCCGGACACCGTCCCCGCGACCCGCGGCTGACTCCCTCGACGTGACCGGGCTCATAGCCCTGGTTGTCACAGCGCGACCGACCGGACCGTCGTAGCGGTGTCGAACCGATCAAGGAGGTTGCTGTGCAACGGATGAACCTTTTCGAGGTCGCACCGCAGGGATACCAGGCCGTGTCGGGCCTGGAGAAGTACGTCCAGGCGAACGTCGACCACACCGTGCTGGAGCTGGTCAAGCTGCGGGCGTCGATGCTGAACGGCTGCGCGTACTGCGTGGACATGCACAGCCGGGACGCACTCGCCGCCGGTGAGTCGAGCCGGCGGCTGTTCGCGGTGTCCGCCTGGCGGGAGGCGCTGTCGTTCTTCGACGAGCGGGAGCAGGCCGCGCTGGCGCTCACCGACGCGGTGACCCGGCTCGGGGAGCACGGAGTGTCGGACGAGGTGTGGGACGCCGCCGCGAAGGTCTATTCGGAGAAGGAACTTGCCGATCTGGTCCTCGCGATCGCCACAATCAACGTGTGGAATCGCATCGCCGTGACGACGCACTCGGAGCCCCCGGCGCAGGTGTGACCACCGAGGCGGCAGAGGCGGCCGGTGCGCTCCAGGCGCACCGGCCGATGCTGCTCGGGCTCGCCTACCGGCTGCTCGGCAGTCGGCACGACGCCGAGGACGTGCTCCAGGAGGCGTACCTGCGTTGGCTGGGCGTGGACCGCTCGACGGTGACCGAGCCCCGCCGCTACCTGTCCCGGGTGGTGACCCGGCTCGCGCTGGACAAGTTGCGGGCCCGGCAGGCGGCCCGCGAGACGTACGTCGGACCGTGGCTCCCCGAACCGGTGCCGACCGAGCCCTCGCCGTTCGGCCCGCTGGACCGCGCGGAGCTACGGGACTCGCTGTCCACCGCGCTGCTGCATGTGCTGGAACGGCTCACGCCGCCGGAGCGTGCCGTGTACGTCCTGCGCACCGCGTTCGACCTGCCGTACGCCGAGATCGCGGAGATCCTGGACCGGACCCCCGAGGACTGCCGGCAGTTGCACCACCGGGCGACCACGCACGTACGCCAGGAGGACCGCCGCTTCACCGCCAGCCGGCCCGAGCGTGAGCGGTTACTGGAGGCGTTCCTCGCCGCCGCCCGAAACGGCGACCTGGCAACGCTCACCAGACTGGTGGCCGCGGACGTGACGGCGTGGAACGACGGCGGCGGCCGGGTACGTTCCGCCCGCAACCCGCTGCACGGCGCCGACCGGGTCGCCCGGTTCTACGCCGGGATCTACGGCCCCCGCCGCGAGTGGACGGCGCGTCGGGTCGAGTTGAACGGCGAACCGGCCATCCTGCTGACCCGCCGCTCCGACGGCGGCCGGTACACGATGACCGTCACCGCCGCTGCCGGCCGGATCACCGGGATCTACGTCGTGGGCAACCCGGAGAAGCTACCCCCGGCCGCCTGAAATCGTGAGGTCGTCAGCCCAGCTCGGGGAACCAGAGCGCGATCTCGCGCTTGGCGCTGTCCGGCGAGTCGGAGGCGTGCACCAGGTTCTCCCGGTTGGAGAGCGACAGGTCGCCCCGGATGGTCCCGGCGGCGGCCTTGCGGCCGTCGGTCGCGCCGACCAGCCCACGGACCACGTCGATGACCTGGTCGCCGGAGAGGACCAGGGCGACCAGCGGACCGCCGGTCATGAAGTCCTTCAGCGGCGGGTAGAACGCCTTGTCGACGTGCTCGGCGTAGTGCGCGTCCGCGAGCGCGGCGTCCATGGTCCGGTGCACCATCGCGTCGATCCGCAGCCCTTTGCGCTCGAAGCGGGAGAGGAGCTCGCCGACCAGGCCGCGGCGGACCGCGTCGGGCTTGATCAGCACGAGGCTGCGCTCTTCCGGGCTGTCGTTGGACACGCTGGGTTCCTCCTGTACGCGCAGAACGCTTGGGCTCGGTACGGTCAGCGTAGCGACCCGGTCCCGGCGCCGGCGCGGCGGCCGGTCTTTCCTCCGGTGGCCGATCCGGCCTAGCCTGGCCCTGACCCCCGGGAGGTCCACTGTGGCGAATGGCGGGAACCGGCCCATCGCGCCGGTACGCAAGCTGATCGGCACGGTGCTCGGCACCGTGGCCACCTTCGTCGTCCTCTTCGGGCTGGGCATGACCAGCTGGGCCATCGTCGCGCTCGGCGTCGCCCTGCTCGTGCTGGCGATCGCGCTGGCCACCGTGAAGGGCGGCGGACGCACCTGGGTGGTCGGCGTGGCGCACGTGCACAGCGCCTCCGAACCACCCACCCAGTACGCGTTCGGCCGGTGCGAGCTGCAACTGGTCATCGACGCGCCCGGCCTGCCACCCCGATCCAAGAAGATCATCGAGCCGCGGGTGCCGGTCTCCAAGTGGCCGTCGTTGGGCCAGACCCTGCCCATCCGGGTCGCGCTCGACGACCAGCGGCACGTCAAGGTCCTCTGGGACGAGGTGCCCACCCACGCCGAGACCGCCGCGGCCGTCGCGGACCTGCCGCCCGAGTTCGGCGACATCGACCCCGTGGACGAGGTGCTGATCGAGCAGGACGCCCCACCCTGGGCGGACCGCGCGGCCGAGGACGACTTCCGGGACGCGCGCGGCGGCGACCCGTTCGGCCCTGACCCGTTCGGCGACCCGCGCGGCCCCGACCCGTTCCGCGACCCGCGCGGCGGCGACCCCCTGCGCGACGACCGGTCCGTCGTATCCGACGAGCGCGAGCCGGTGGTGGTGAGCCAGGCCCCGGGCGGCCCGGTGGTCCTCGAAGGCGTCGTTGTCGAGAAACAGCCCGGCGCGGGACTGCCCCGCCGGGCCACTCCCGCACCCCGGCCGCCGGCCGAGGAGCACTTCGACCAGCCCGACGTCGACCCGGCCGACCCGGACGACGTCCGTGCCACCGAGTCCGACGACGATCGCGTGGACGCGGAAGCGCAGGCCCGGTCCGCGCCGAGCGCGGACCGGCCGACCGACGCCGCGCCGGCGCAGCGGACCGGCCCGCTCGCTACCGATCCGCTGGACCCGCTGGACCTGCCGCTGGACGACCCGACCCCGGCGGGAGCGGCCCGCGCGACCGTCACGGCCGAGGCCCTGGACGAGGCGATCTTCGGGTACGACGGAGCGTCGGCGGCGGACCCGGCCGGTCCCATCAGCGGCGTCGGCCTGACCCTGCTGGTCACCGACCTGGCCCGGTCGCTCGGTTTCTACCGGAACATGCTCGGCTTCTCCGAGGTCGACCAGGGCACCGGCAACGCGGTGCTCGCCTTCGGCACGACCCGGCTGGTGCTGCGCGAGGTGACCGGGGCGGCGCCCATCAGTCGCCGGCTCGTGCACGTCAACCTCGAGGTGGACGACATCGAGGCGGCGTACGGACGGCTGCGCGGATCCGGTGTCCGCTTCACGTACGCCCCACGCGTGGTCAACCGGGGCAGCAGGCTGGAGGTGTGGGCGGCGGCCTTCCGGGACCCGGACGGCCACGGCATCGCCCTGACCCAGTGGCGAGAACGCGCCGACGCCTGACCCGCCCCTCGGGCGTCAGCCGAGGATGACCCGGCGGACGTGCAGCGCGTACGCCCAGACCAGCGCGAAGATGATGCCCAGCACGAGCAGCGACCAGTGCAGCAGCCCGGCCAGCATCAGCAGGCCCTGCAACACGGTGCCGGCGTGCCAGGCCCAGGGACGCCGCATCATGCCGGCCAGCAGGATGGCGGCCACCGCCAGGGCCACCACCACGGCGATCGCTGCGCCGCCCAGGTCACCCCCGACCACCCGGATCGGCTGGATGGCCAGCAGCAGCACCAGCGCCTCCAAGCCGAGCGTCCCCGCGCCGAGACCCCGTACGGCTGCCTGCGGGTTCCGCAGGCCAGAGCGCCGTACCTGCCCGGCCTCCGGCTCCCCCGCGCCCGATGCCGGCCCGCCCTGGTCGGGCCCGCCCGCCTGGGCGTCGGCGCGCGACTGGTCGGTCGGGTCGGCGGTGGCGCGGGGGTCGCGCTCGGGGACGGTCATCGCTTCAGCAGCCGGCGGGCGTCGGCGACCGTGACCACCGAACCCGTCACCAGGACACCGACGCCGCTGAGCTCACCGGGTACGTCCTCCTCGGCCAGCGCGACCGCCAGCTCGATCGCGTCCGGCACCTCCTCGGCCACCTCGACGCGCTCCTCGCCGAAGATCTCGACGGCGAGCGCAGCGAGCTCCTTCGTCGGCATCGCCCGTGGCGAGCTGTTGCGGGTGACCACCACGACGTCGGCCACCGGCTCCAGCAGCTCCAGAAGGCTGCTCGCGTCCTTGTCGGCGAGGACACCCACCAGCGCCACCAGCTTGCTGAACGCGAACTCCTCATGCAGCGCGGTCACCGTCGCGGCCATGCCGTGCGGGTTGTGCGCACCGTCCAGCAGAACGGTCGGGGCGCTGCGGACCCGCTCCAGCCGGCCCGGGGAGCTGGCCGTCGCGAACCCCTCCCGGACGGCCTCGACGTCCAACTGACGGCGGGCCCCGGCACCGAGGAACGCCTCCACGGCGGCGAGCGCCACCGCCGCGTTCTGTGCCTGGTGCGCGCCGTGCAGGGGGATGAACACGTCGTCGTAGACGCCACCGAGGCCCTGCAGCTTGAGCACCTGCCCACCGACGGCGACCGCCCGGCTCAGGACGCCGAACTCGGCGCCCTCGCGGGCGAGGGTGGCCCCCACCTCGGAGCAGCGTTCGAGGAGGGGACGCGCGGCCTCCTCCTCCTGCGCCGCCGAGATCACGGTGGCGCCCGGGTGGATGATGCCGGCCTTGGCCAGCGCGATGTCCTGGAGCGTGTCGCCGAGCCACTCGGTGTGGTCCAGGCCGATCGGAGTGATCACGCAGACGCCGGCCTGGATGACGTTCGTGGCGTCCTCGGCGCCACCGAGACCCACCTCGACCACGGCGATGTCGACGGGCGCGTCGGCGAACGTGGCGAACGCCAACGCGGTCGTCATGTCGAAGTACGTCAGCGGCTCGTCCGAGCGCGCGTCGATCAGCTCCGCCAGCGGCTTGATCTCCCCGTACACAGCGGCGAAGCGATCCTCGCTCACCGGTTCCCCGTCCAGGCTGATCCGCTCCCGGACGGTCTCCAGGTGCGGACTCGTGTACCTGCCGGTGTGCAGCCCGAACGCCCGCAGCAGCGAGTCGATCATCCGTGCGGTGGACGTCTTGCCGTTGGTGCCGGTGAGGTGGATCGACGGGTACGCCCGCTGCGGACTCCCGAGCAGGTCGAGCAACGACTCGATGCGGTCCAGCTCGAACACCATGCGGGTGAAACCGCGGGCGTTCAGCTCGGCTTCGGCGGCGGCGAAATCGGTACGGTCGGTCACGAGGTAAGCGTCTCCAGAGCGGCGTCGATCCGGACCAGGTCGGCCTCGGCGGTGGCGAGCCGGTCGCGGATCTTCGCGACGACCGGCTCGGGGGCCTTGCCGATGAAGGCCGGGTTGTCGAGCTTCGCCCGGGCCTGCGCGACCTCCTTCTGGGCGGCCGCGCGGTCCTTGGTCAGCCGGGCCCGCTCGGCGGCCACGTCGATCGACCCCCGGGTGTCCAACGCGACACCTACCGCACCGGGCATGGCCAACGTCGCGCTGGCCTGGAAGTCGTCACCGGCGGGGTCGAGGCGAACCAGCGACCGGATCAGCGGCTCGTGGGCCGCGATGCCGGCCCCGGTCAGCCCGTCCAGGCGGGCCGCGACCCGCTGCGTCGGGCGTAGCCCCTGGTCGGAACGGAACCGGCGGATCTCGGTGACGACCCGCTGCACGGCGGCCAGCTCGACCTCGGCGGCGTCGTCGACCAGCGACCGGTCGGCCACCGGCCAGGCGGCGGCCTGCACCGTCTCGCCGCCGGTCAGCGCGAGCCACAACTCCTCGGTGACGAACGGGATGACCGGGTGCAGCAGCCGCAGCAGCTGGTCCAGGACGTGGCCGAGAACCCGGCGGGTCACGTCGGCCCGCTCACCGCCCTCGGCGAGCACCGGCTTGCTCAGCTCGACGTACCAGTCACAGACGTCGTCCCAGGCGAAGTGGTAGAGCAGGTCACACACCTTGGCGAACTCGTACGCCTCGAACTGCTCGTCGACCTCGGCGGTGACGTGCGCCAGCCGGGACAGGACCCACCGGTCGACGGTGGAGAGCTGCTCGACGGGCGGCAGGTCGCCGGTCGTGTGCGCGCCGTTCATCAGGGCGAACCGGGTGGCGTTCCAGAGCTTGTTGCAGAAGTTACGCGAGCCCTGGCACCACTCCTCGCTGACCGGCACGTCCTGGCCGGGGTTCGCGCCCCGGGCCAGGGTGAACCGGGTGGCGTCGGCACCGTACCTGTCGATCCAGTCCAGCGGGTCGACCACGTTGCCGAACGACTTCGACATCTTCTTGCCGAACTGGTCGCGCACCATGCCGTGCAACGCGACCACGTCGAACGGCGGCCGGCCGTCCATCGCGTAGAGGCCGAACATCATCATCCGGGCGACCCAGAAGAACAGGATGTCGTACCCGGTGACCAGCACGCTGGTCGGATAGAACTTCGCCAGGTCCGGGGTCTCTTCCGGCCAGCCCAGGGTGGAGAACGGCCACAGGCCGCTGGAGAACCAGGTGTCGAGGACGTCCTCGTCCTGGTGCCAACCCTCGCCGGTCGGCGGCGTCTCGTCAGGGCCGACACAGACGATCTCGCCGGCCGGGCCGTACCAGACCGGGATGCGGTGCCCCCACCAGAGCTGGCGGGAGATGCACCAGTCGTGCATGTTGTCGACCCAGGCGAAGTAGCGCTTCGCCAGCTCGGCCGGCTCGATACGGACCCGACCGTCGCGCACCGCGTCACCGGCGGCCTGCGCGAGCGGGGCGGTGTTGACGAACCACTGCAGCGACAGCCGCGGCTCGACGGTCGTCTTACAGCGCGAACAGTGGCCGACCGCGTGCACGTACGGGCGCTTCTCGGCGACGATCCGGCCCTGCTCGCGCAGCGCGGCCACGATCGCCGGCCGCGCCTCGAACCGGTCCAGCCCTTCGAACGGGCCAGGCACGGTGATGACTCCGCGCTCGTCCATGACGGTCAGCGAGGGCAGGTCGTGCCGCTGGCCGATCTCGAAGTCGTTCGGGTCGTGGGCGGGGGTCACCTTGACCATGCCGGTGCCGAAGGACGGGTCGACGTGCGCGTCGGCGACGATCGGGATCCGCCGGCCGGTGAGCGGCAGCTCGACCTCGGTGCCGATCAGGTGCTGGTAGCGCTCGTCGTCGGGGTGCACCGCCACGGCGGTGTCGCCGAGCATCGTCTCGGCCCGCGTGGTGGCCACCACGACCTCGTCGCTGTAGCGGATCGAGATCAGCTCACCGTCGTCGTCAGTGTGCTCGACCTCGATGTCCGACAGTGCGGTCAGGCAGCGCGGACACCAGTTGATGATCCGGTTGGCCCGGTAGATCAGGCCGTCGTCGAAGAGCTTCTTGAAGATCGTCTGGACCGCGCGGCTCAGGCCGGCGTCCATGGTGAAGCGCTCCCGCTCCCAGTCGACGGAGTCGCCGAGGCGGCGCATCTGGCCGAGGATCTTGCCACCCGACTCGGCCTTCCACTGCCAGACCCGCTCGACGAACTTCTCCCGACCGAGGTCGTGCCGCGACAACCCTTCGGCGGCGAGCTGACGCTCGACCAGGTTCTGGGTGGCGATGCCGGCGTGGTCCATGCCGGGCAGCCACAGCGCCTCGAAGCCCTGCATCCGCTTGCGCCGGGTCAGGGCGTCCATGAGCGTGTGCTCGAACGCGTGGCCCATGTGCAGCGAGCCGGTGACGTTCGGCGGCGGGATGACGATGGTGAAGGGGGGCTTGTCGCTGTCGGCGGAGGCCCGGAAGTGCCCAGCGGCTACCCACTGCTCGTACCGCCGCTGCTCTACCTCGCCGGGCTGGTACTGGCCGGCAAGGGTCGGGGCGTCGGGGCGTTGGGCATCCAGTCTCTCGGTCACCCGACAAGTCTACGAAGGGCTTCTGCGGACCTGACGTGCGCCACCTGTCGTTCGCGTACGGTGTCGGCTATGTCCGACGCACATCTCACCGAGCGGTCACTCGACCACGGCCGCGAGCCGGTCGAACTGACCGAGGAGCCGATCCAGCTGAGCACTCGGGACACCGGCGGCGACCCCGACGAGCGCTCCGGTGGCTGGTCCCGCCGTCGCAGGATCGGCTGGACGGTCGCCCTGGTCGTCGGTCTCGCGGGCGCGGGTGTGTTGGGGGTCGGTGGGTGGCGTGTAGCGCAACAGAAGGACACCCGGCTGACCTCGCCCGAGCGGGTGGCGGGGTTGACGCGGGACGACAGCGAGCGCGCCAAGAGCACGGCGGACTACCTGCGCAGCGGCCTGGCCGCCGACATCGACCTGGACGGGAGCTTCGGCACCGTCTACCGCGACCCCGCCGACGACAAGCGCGCCGTCCTGGTCTTCGGCGGCACGACGCTGCTCTGGCAGCCCGAGCGCGACCTGGACAGCCTCTTCGGCCTGATGTCCGACGAGACCGGGGCGGTGACAGGGCTGCGCGAGGTGCCCGCGGGCAAGCTGGGTGGTGTCATGAAGTGCGGCAGCACGAGTGGTGAGGGCGGCGACTTCGCGGTCTGCGGTTGGGCCGACCACGGCAGCGTCGTGATGGCGATGTTCCCCGGCAGGTCGGTGACCGACGCAGGCGCCCTACTGGCCGACCTCCGCAACGAAATGCAATCCCGAACCTAACCCGCTCCAACTCCCCGCGTGGTCCCGGTGCCCCGCCCCAGTCCCGGTGATCATGAAGTTATTGCCACTGTCATCGGCGGGTCATGGCAATAACTTCATGATCACCGGGACTGGGCGGGGCGCGGCACGGGACAGGGGGGTGGGAATGCAGAAATGGCCACCCCGTTAGGGGTGGCCATTTCTGAAAGATTGTCCGGCGGTGTCCTACTCTCCCACACCCTCACGAGTGCAGTACCATCGGCGCTGGAGGGCTTAGCTTCCGGGTT